>JAKEFN010000108.1 GCA_022616085.1 bacterium | reverse complement strand
TACCATCTCCCCCGCATACGCGCTATGATTGAACACGCGCCCGAACTTTCCGAACTCAAAGACGCAAAGCTTATTTCCGCCGAAGAAACGCTCCTTGAATCTAACCCTGAAGCGTGGAAAAGCGTTATAGAAAAAGCGTATGAAAGCGATCGGATGAAAAAAAGAATCGCGCTTGAACAAAAAGGAATCCGTGAAATTGAATCGGGAACGTATGCACTCAAATGAAAGCAGGAAAGAAAAATTTATTTATCATTTTCGGCACTACCCGAGGTCTCGGCGAGGCGTTATTCCGGCATGCAAGCCGGTTTGATAAGAACGAATTCACAGTGATAAACCGTGTCCGTATATCTCACCTCCCATCAAACGCGAACGGCGTCATGCTCGATCTTTCAAAATCAATACGTATAAAAAAACTTGACACGATTTTCCAAAAAATTTCGCCGCGAACATACTCGGCGATTTTCCTTATCAATAATGCCGGTACCGTAGATCCGATCGGTACGGTCGGTACGCTTTCACCAGATGATATGAATAAAGCGTGGAGGACAAACATCATAAATTATTCCATTATTACTAACGATTTTATCAGACGCACCGCATCCATAAAAGGAACGTCAAAAAAAATCCTTAATATCTCGTCTGGCGCGGCCGTGTCGCCGACGAGCGGCTTGGGAATGTATTGCGGCGCGAAAGCCGCGCTCGAAATGCTGACCGAATGCATTTTTCTTGAGCAAGCCAAAACAAGGCAGGTACAGGTTCTTGCATTCCGGCCAGGAGTCATGGATACCGACATGCAAAGAACAATGCGCGGGGCGAGCAAAAAAGAGTTTGACCGTGTGGTGGTGTATCGCGCGCTTGCAAAAAAGGGCGCGCTCATATCTCCAAAGTCGGTAGCTGAAAAAATATACAGCGTCCTAGAGACAGAAAAATATTGGGAAAAACCAATCTTAAACATCAATGAAATCAAATAAAACAACAACCACAGTGCTCATATCTGCGGTCGGCGGCGATATCGGGCAGGGAATCTTGAAATCCCTCCGCGCTGTTCGTCCCCGCGTCCGCATTATCGGATGCGATATGAACCCGAATTCTCCGGGGCTATTCCTCTCCGACGCGGGGTATATAGTGGCGGGCGCGAAGAACGATGCGAAAAAATATGTGGGAGACATTGTCCGGATTTGCAAAAAGGAAAATGTTGACATCGTTTTCAGCGCACAACCCTACGAACTCGAAGTTCTCTCAAAACTCCGGGAATCCCTCCAAAAAAAGACCGGCGCCATCTTTGTCGTCCAACCGAAACAAGTCTGGGACATCAGTATGGATAAGCTCCAGACTTTCAAATCCCTCGCAAACGCGGGCATCCGCACACCGGAAACATACGCGGAGAAAAACGGCTTCAATATTCTCTCCAAACAATACGGTTTCCCGCTCCTTATAAAAGCGCGGAAGAGTTTCGGTTCCGGTTTCCATGATTTCAAACTCATACGCTCAAAAGAAGAATTTGAAACAGCCTGGAGCAAAAGCGATAACTTAATCATTCAAGAATACATCACGAACAAAAAAAACGAAGAATACACAGTGGGCGTATTTCTAGACAATAACTCAAAAGCGCTTGGCGCAATTCCGATGCTTCGCACGCTCCGCTTCGGGCTTACGTTTCATGCCGTCGTGGCCGACTATCCCGACATAACGCATACCGCCATCAGAGCGGCAGAAACAATCGGCGCAATCGGACCATGTAATGTGCAGCTTCGAAAAAACTCCCGCGGGAAGCCATGTGTGATAGAAATTAACGCGCGCATCTCAAGCACCACCGCATTTCGCACTCATTTCGGTTTTAACGAAGCAAAAGCGTGCATAGATTTATTTCTCCGCGGCAAAAAGCCGAATCTTTCGCACAAAAAAGGGGTCGCTATGAAAGCGTGGGACGAAGTGTACACGAGCATCTTGCAATATGAAAAGCTCAAAAAGAAAGGCGCCGTGATTCTTGAAAAACAAAAAATATGAATTCTTGTATTATTTTTGACTGCAATAATACGCTTCTTTACAAAACAGGCCTTGCGAAAACGCTCCAAGAATTTCTTCTTCAAAAATACAGAAAAGATATCCCTCTCCCAAAACTTGAAAAAGCGTTCCGTGACATGTACGAAAGACGGAAATTGAAGCATCCGACTTTTGCAGATGCCGCGGATCGCGAACGCTATTATAGTGCGTATAATCAAGAACTATGTGCGCTCGTCGGAATTGCGATCTCGTCCCTTGACGCACTCAACCTCAATAAAAGACTTTCGTCTCTTCCGTTCGCCGTATACGATGACGTTATTCCGACGCTTGAACTGTTGAAAAAAACGTGCCTACTTGGCGTTCTCGCGAACTGGACAAACGGACTTGCCGATATCCTCAAAGAACAGGGTATCTCCCGTTATTTTAATTTCATTTATTCATCGCACGATCTCGGCATGAGCAAACCCGATACAGCTTTTTTTGAACGCGGTATTGCAAAAGCAAATCTCTCGCCCGATACCGTCTGCTATTATGTCGGGGACGACTATGAGCTTGACGTGCTTCCTGCGCGAAAAGCAGGGCTTCGTCCAATTCTGATTGATCGCAAAAACCTTCATGCCGAGAAAACAGACTGCATAAAGATCAGAAACCTAGAGCTTGTGAAAAAACTATTGACGTAGCGAGAATTCATGGTGCGAGGCGAAAATGCGGCGAGGAAAGCGAAGAATATTGTTGATATTTTGAGTCTT
>JAKEFN010000107.1 GCA_022616085.1 bacterium | reverse complement strand
GATGTCGTCCTTCATGACTACGATGTCCCCTTTCATGGTAATGATGTCGTCCTTCATGACTACGATGTCCCCTTTCATGGTAATGATGTCTTGAGTATTTTTTGCAACATCCATTTTAATCATCTCGATATCTTCGGTATTGCTTGCAACCATATCTCGCACGACAGAAAGACTCTCTGCAAGACCAACGACATTCTCCGCGATTGCCCGCTGATTCGATGTAAAATCCTCCACCAAAGAACCCATATATCTCTGGTATTCCTCCCTTTGATCGAGAAGAATCTGTTTTAATTTTTTTTCGTCCATAATAAATACAAAAGCGGAACAATTATAAACTCTACATCATGTTGCGGGGGCCGGATTTGAACCGGCGACTCAGGGTTATGAGCCCTGCGAGGTACCACTCCTCCACCCCGCGGTGCGATTTCTACATCTTTTTATTATTGCAGAAAAATAGAATGAGGGCAAGTCAAAGTTATAACCTCATATAACCCCAAGTCAAACGGGGTATATACTGAAGAATCCATCATAGAAGAAGTTCGCCGTATAAGAAAACGAAACTGGAATGGAAAAAATAACAAGAAAAAGTAAAATTTTTCTTGACACGTCTGTCGTTCTTTCGGGTCTCAATTCCCCTTTCGGCGCATCGGCGTTTATCCTCACGCTCGGAAAAATCGGCAGAATATCAATTATCATTTCTCCCGAAGTAATTGACGAAGCAGGGGATCTCGGCGACAACCTTATGCTTCGCCATTTTCTTACCTCCTCTCTCTCTCTAACGAATTTCAAAAAAAATTTCTGTTCAAAATCCCTATAGAGAGGGGGAGACAAGCTCCCCCGGTGCCGGAAAAATCCGGCTAATTGTCGTCGTCTCTCGCCCGTTGAAACGCCTGTTCAAAGGCGTTGTTCCGCGGCTTCCCGCCGTGGTCCCGCTGTTTCTTCCCCCCCTTTCGGCGGGGAAGATCCACCATGCCGTCAACCGGTATCTGCTGGTTGCGGAACAGCCAGTGGCTCCCATACTCATAGGACTTTTTGGGTCCTTCCTGCTGTCGCGCCACTCGCCCCTCGATGTGCTTCGCCCTCTCCGCGAGGAGAGAGGCGGTCCTTGCCGCGATCCCATTCGGGATCTTCTTGTCGCCCCAGACCTCCGTAAAGGCCTGGTCGACGTACCCGATTTCCGGGTACACGTACCGTCCTTGGCGAGCGAGCTGAAGGATATAGCCCGCCGCATCAGCTTGATGCCTTTGCGGAAGACCCTTCTTGAAAAGAGCTAGAAGCGACGGAACCGCTCCAAATGCGGCCTCGCGAGCGGTCGCATAATGCTCCCGCCTCTTCTCGCTCTTCTCCTCGGCCACCTTGGCCAATTTCACTGAGGCATCGACCGCTTGAAACGCCCTTGTCGCCTCCTTGGCGAAGGTATTCCAGCGATCCCACGCGGCCTGGGTGGCCGCCTTGGCCTCGCTGGCTTTGGCTTGCGCCGCGGCGAGCTGGGTTCGAGCGTCACCGATGGACACCCGCTTCGGCTTTTCGGACTCGGCGGGGGCAGGGGTCTCGGTGGTCTCGACGGTCGGCTCCGACTTCGGGGTTTCCCCCTCGGTCAGATCCAGATCGACGACTTCTTCGTTCTCCACCAGGATGGTGGGAACGACCTCTTCTTCGGGGTTACCGCCGAAAAGGTTTCCTAATCCTAATATAGTCATTTTTCACACCTCGAGTTTCCCCGAGGGCTCCAAATAAAGTTACCTCCCCGATGCGTCTTCGCACCGGTTGGGAAAAACACCATGGAGCCGCACGTCATGCGCGGCAAAGGTAGGAAGTCCGGTTGGACTTCCTGCTGTAGCGAGAACATTATGTTTTAAAATAATAGTTTTTTCTCGCTACAACAGGCAGTCCAACGAGGCGGATCAAAACAACATTATTGTCAATTAAACTTGTCATATTATACACGACTCAAAAAATTTGTCAAGAGAAAATACAAAAAAACCCTTAAAACAAGGGTTTTTGACTAATTCTCATCCGGCACCAGATCGAAACGAAACGCGCCTTTGCCGTCTATTGATATTCTCCCCGCAGGAGAGACGTCGTGCTCCGGAAAAACAATCCATTTTTCATTCGCCGCTTTGAGGAGATATTTCAGACGAAGATCGCTCCCAAGAAGGCCGTGTGTGTCATTCCCAACCCCTATTGCCGGATGGCAATGGCACCTTGTGGGAAGGAGCGCGCCGGTGATAAACCCCTTTGTCTTTGATCGGGGCTTCCCGACAAGCACAGACATGTGGCCAGGCGTATGTCCCCTTGTCCTTATAAGCTCGATTCCCGCGGGACCGCCGACTTCCGAGAGCTTCCATTTCTTCGAGTGCGCAAAATGGACTCGTATCTTCCGGTTTTTCATAACCGCCTTAATCCCCTCAATCGTCTCGCGCCGATAGCTCGACCGATTATACGGGTGGGCCGCACGAGCATGCTCATACTCGTTTTTGTGAAATATATGCTCTGTTTTTTGAAACACCGGCAGTATGCGTCCTCCCAGAACACGAGCAAGCCCTCCCGCGTGATCCCAGTGGAGGTGCGTCGGGATTACATAATCGGGAACAATGCCGCGTTCGGGCAAAAGATTGAATTCATTCTCCGGTTCAAATTCATGAAGCGTGGATTCGCTCCAACGCGTCCGCACGTCCCCGAGGCCGGTATCAACGAGAACGGTACGTCCGTCCGGCGCGGTAATGAGATAGGCATTAACCGGAATTCTCACCATATTGTTTTCGTCTACCGCTATATCCGTTCCCTTGAAAAAAGACGGCCAATACCGCTTCCCCGCCCCGCGAAAAAGAAATCCCGCGTCAAGCTTGAACCAATCGCGTATCACAAGCTCTACGGCAAAATCGCCTATGCGCCATTTCATAACCATACGCCTCCATCCAATGTGCCTTCCTGCATTTAAACAGACTTTGAAACGAATGCAAAGCCCTGATGCGAGGATTGACACAGAAGAAGAGTTGTTTGAATGAAATAGTAAAAATCCCCGGCATTCGTGTCGGGGATTTTCGCTTGTGCGCGTCCTATAATTTCTCGATATCTGGAGCGTCTTCGAAATCTTCCTCGCGACCTTCTACTCCAGGCCTATCGCCGGATCCCTCTTCAATAGAAATATCATCTAAAGGATCTTTATCAAAATCATCCATAATCGTATTTTTAAAAATAATATTCATTATAGCAGATAACCGAGTATTCAAAAAGCCCCGCTTTTGGCGGGGGAATTTCATCTTCTTTTTTTGTTTATTTTGTTGGGCCGCCATACATGGAGCCCAGCGCCTTTGTTGAACGCGAGAAACCGCTCTCCGTTTCTCTTGTAATACGCGCATGCGTCATTCGTGCATGCGTAGTGTCTTGGTGTTTTTGTTTTTTCGTCGTATCCGCGTTCCTCCAATGCCCCGAGACAAAAGGGGCACCTCTGCCACGTCGTAAATTCTTCCTCAATTCCGCATTCCGTGCATTTGAGATGGAACCGGCGCACGCAGTCGAGAATCTTTATTTTATGTGAATTTATTTCTTTATGCGCATAGTGCCAGTCCTTTGTCCCGAATTCCTGAACGTGTTCAAACGTGTGCGGGCAATCCTTGCGCAATTCATTTTCAAGTGCTTTTATTGCGTCAAGTGTTTTTATCGCCCTTTTTTCCTCAATTCTATATAGCGCGCGCAGTGCGCGAACCCGAAGAATCTTTTTTGCTACGTTTTGGTCAACTTTTGCCTCCGCGGTCATTTTTTTCACCAAAAATTTGTTAAAATGAATAGCCCAACCTCATCGGCGGACCGCCCTTTTTCCGCTTTTATTGATACCATATTTTAATCATCGTGTCCATCCTTGCGCCATAAAATAGAAAAAACCCTATTTTTCAAAGGTTTTGGGCAAAAAACTATTCTGCCGCATTCTTCCTGATTTCCGTGGAGGAGATGTCCATACGAAAATCAAGCGGAGTGAACATACCGTGGTATTGCTGTTTCCACCACGGTTTCTCGGTGAAATACTGGAGAATCGTTTCCAGATCATTTTCAAGACGCGGCGGCACATAGAAATGGCTCCCGCGCCGGTTGCCGCGACCACAAGCCCGAACCGACCCTTTCCGTGGTTCAAATCCGTTTAGTATGGGCACACATGACCAAAAATTAACAAGAAAAATCAGATTTGATTTTATATTTTACGCGGCCGACCGGAATTTCACTGCTCGCTCCTTTCAGTCGCTCCGCTCACGAAACCCACGGTTTCGTGGACTTCCTTCGCGGGAAAACTACAGTTTTCCCGACCCCTTTCGCGTTCAAATCCGTTTAGTATGGGCACACATGACCAAAAATTAACAAGAAAAATCAGATTTGATTTTATATTTTACGCGGCCGACCGGATTTGAACCGGCGATCCCCGCCGTGACAGGGCGGTGCTTTAACCAGCTAAGCTACGACCGCATGTTTTATTATTTCTGTATTTTATATATTTCTAAAAATAACACAAGAAAATGAATAGAAAAAACAAAAAGCAGGGGTTAACCTGCTCCAAAAGATACTACCGGGTTTTGGGATTTTTATTATTATTTTTTTATTCCCCCCGGCTTGATGGGTCCCGAATCTAGAAAGGGACGCTTGAGGAATCCTTCCTCGCGAGTTGGTTACTATCCCTTCTCGCATCGCGTCGAATCTTTCTCGAGATTCGGGTTGGCTGGTTCAATTTTTGCCGGCTTTTTGAACCATGCCACTCTGACTGTTCGCCAGAGCTTGGAGGTGTCTTCGCCGGTCATTTCTCTAGACCGCTTTTACCCCCGCGTTATATAGCACCACCCTGATCAAGGATTCCCATCGTGCTATTCCGTATTTTTTATCATATACTAATTCAATCTGTTTGTCAAGAGCTTCACTCCCTAGAGCTTGTGAAAAAACTATTGACGTAGCGAGAATTCATGGTGCGAGGCGAAAATGCGGCGAGGAAAGCGAAGAATATTGTTGATATTTTGAGTCTT
>JAKEFN010000106.1 GCA_022616085.1 bacterium | reverse complement strand
CATTTCGTACTCGGATCTCAAAAGTTATGTATTTGATTCTGTCGTCGCCAGGAATCCACATATTCCGAAAGAGAAAATTGCGGAGGTTTTTCATTGAGTATAATGAGACTCTTCCAAAGAATCCATTTTTGTTCTATTATTAAACAAACGCTTAACAAGGCGCTATCGTAGCCGCATAACCACGGCTAGAGCATGTTCAAAAACTCTTGACTACTGCGAATTCATGTTGCGGACTGCAAACGGCGGCTCGGAAAGACTCAAAATATCAACAATAGGACTTACGCGTTTGGATGCAATTGCCGGCGCGAGCGAGGCTTGCGACCAAGCTGTATTTAACATACAGCGCGGGAGCACACGAGGGAAGCAACAAAGAAATGCGCCAAACGCGTAAGTCCTAAACAATATTCTTCGCTTTCCTCGCCGCATTTTCGCCTCGCACCATGAATTCTCGCTACGTCAATAGTTTTTTCACAAACTCTAGCCAAAATTATGGAAAATAAAGCAAAATTCAATCCCAAAGATTTCTTTCTTTGGCTCGCCGCCATGGCGGCTTTGTATGTGAGCGTAGGGAGCATTTTGGCGCTTCTTTTTCAATACATAAACGTCCTTTTTCCGGACGAGCTTGTGCGGTATTATGATCCGTATTCAGGCGCGATCCGGTTCGCCATAGCATCTCTCGTGATTATTTTTCCGATCTATCTCGCCCTCACGCGATTTCTCAATCAAGATATCAGAAAAAATCCCGAGAAGCGCGAATTCGGCGTCCGCAAGTGGCTTATTTTCATCACGTTATTCGTTGCCGGAGTCTCTATCGTCGTTGACCTTATTGTGCTTCTAAACACATTCCTCGGCGGCGATATTACAGCTCGATTTATTCTGAAGGTGTTTGCGGTGCTTGTTGTTGCGGGCGCGGTTTTCGGATATTATTTTTACGACCTTCGCGGAAAATGGGAAGCAAATGTAAAACTCTCAATCCGGCTTGGATGGGTTGCAAGCATTCTCGTCGCTATTGCCGTTATCTCCGGTTTTTTCCTTATCGGATCCCCCCAGACGGCGCGTCTGTACCGTTTTGACGAACAAAAAGTCGGAGACCTTCAGAATATTCAGTGGCAGGTCGTCAATTACTGGCAGGCAAAGACTTCGCTCCCCGAGACTATTGAAATCTTGAACGACCCGCTTCGCGGATTTGTCGCTCCGTCTGATCCGCAAACGGGCGAACCATACGAATATCGTGTTATTGGAGACAAAACATTTGAACTCTGCGCCACGTTCAACCGCGCGAGCCGCGATGGCGTTTCTTCTGGCATGACGAAGCCGATGGGCGGAGGCATGGAGGT
>JAKEFN010000105.1 GCA_022616085.1 bacterium | reverse complement strand
TGAAGAATCTTGCGATCATGGGCGGCATGCTTATGCTCTTCGTGCATGGCGCGGGCCGGGTTTCGTGCGATATGAAGCGCGGGACAGGAACTCCGGAAGTGAGTGTGCTTATGTAAGCCATGAAAAATATCCGCACGTTTTTTCTTCTTCTCCTTCGTATAGCAGTGGGATGGATTTTTGCATACGAAGGTTTTACGCGAGCGACTGATTCCGCGTGGACACTCGCGTCTCTCATAGGCGATTTGCACGCAACCTCTACTTTTTTCGCTTTTATTTCGGGGGTTCCTGAAGGAGCAGTTGAGTTTTTTCTCTCGTGGGGATCTTTTATAGCGGGCGCCGCTCTCATCATAGGAGCTTTTGTCCGCATCGCGTCTCTCGCGGGTATTCTCATTGCGGGAATCTCTTACTTCTCCGTGCTTCGTTTTCCGTTTGTGCTGGAAGGAGCGTATATTATTGATGAGCATCTGGTATATATGCTTCTTTTTGTTTTTCTTGCGGCGGCGGGAGCGGGGAAATTTTTTGGCGTTGACGGGATTGCCACACGCGGCCGCCGCGGGGAACGCCTGTGGATAAGGATACTCTTTGGATAAAAGCCGAGTGCGTGTACAATATAGAAAATATGAAAATAATTTCATTCTATAATGAAGAGTGGGAAAAAGGGTATTTGAAAGAAAAACTCTCGGATTTTGATATTCTTTTTCCGGCTGGCACCGTGCAGGATAATCCCGATTTCCGCGACGAGTTCGCGGAGATTTTATCCGTTTTTGTGAAAGACAAGGTTGACGCCCGGAGTATGGATATGATGCCGAAATTGAAGCTCATCGCGACTCGTTCGACCGGATTTGACCATATTGATCTTTCAGAGGCGAAGAAGCGGGGTATTATTGTTTCGAACGTTCCGACATACGGCGAGAATACAGTTGCGGAGATGGCATTTGCGCTCCTCCTGACGCTCTCGCGGCGGGTGTATGACGGCTATAAGCAGGTTGTCGAAGAGACGAATTTTTCTCCGAAAGGGCTTACCGGTTTTGATCTCAAGGGGCGCACCTTGGGCGTCGTGGGCACCGGACACATCGGTGAATACGCGATCCGCATCGGCAAGGGTTTCGGCATGGATGTCGTTGCATTTGACGTGCATCACAATGACGCGCTTGCAGGAGAGATCGGTTTCCGATACGCGGAATTTGACGAACTTCTTGGCGTCTCCGATGTCATCACGCTCCATGTGCCTTACAATCCTCATACGCACCACATGATACATAAAGGGAACATCGAAAAAATAAAAAAAGGCGCCGTTCTTATCAATACGTCTCGAGGAGCCGTGGTAGAGACTGCGGCCCTTATAGAAGGACTTGAGAAGGGGATTCTCTATGGCGCGGGTCTCGACGTTTTGGAAGAAGAAGGCCACATGATTGACCATCTTTCGCTTCTTCGAGATGAACACCCCAATCCAATAAGCCTCCAGACAGTGCTCCAAAATCAATATCTTATCGACCACCCGCGCGTCATCATCACGCCCCACAATGCCTTTAACACAACCGAGGCTTTGGAACGGATTCTTGATACGACGATTCAAAATATAGAAGGTTTTAAGGAAGGAAAACCGATGAATATTGTTGAAGCCTCATAAACCTTTCTCTTTCGGAGACGGTGTGATAAAGTATAAAAGTGATAGAAACGTATAAGTATTTATTTTTAAGCAATAAAAACCATTATGGATTACGACAAACAAATGGACAGCGGAAATACGGGAGGAATGTCCACGGGGGAAAATAACAAGAAAGGGCTTGTGTGGAAAATCGTTCTTGTTATTGTCATCATCGCGGCTCTTGTCGCCGGCTATTTTTATTATGCATCGGATAAGAGCGGCTCTTTCATGCAAATATTCTCCGGAAATAAGACTCTTGCCATAGTAAACGGAGAGAAGATCAAGCAGAAGGAATTTGACAAGCGGCTTGCGCAGGCGATTGCGCCATTTGAAGCGGAAGGGGGCGATCTTGACGCCTCGGGACTTCGCGAACAAGTTGAGACGCAACTTTTGCAGGACATGATTCATGAGAAGCTTTTGCTTCAATATGCGAAGGCGAACAATATTTCAGTGACGGATGAAGAGGTGAATGCGGAGTATGAGCGCGTCAAGGGGCTTTTTGGGTCCGAAGAAGAATTTATGAAGAAGGTTGAAGAAGAGGGGCTTACGCTTGATGAAGTGCGAACCGTGATGCGGGATCAGCTTATTATTCGATCCGTGATAGACCAGCATATAGCGTCTCTTTCGATTGAAGTTACGGACGAAGAGGTTCGGGACGTATATGACCGCGCGAGCGAGTCGGAAGAAAACCTTTCTCCTTTTGAAGAAGTGAAAGAGGAAATACGCGAACAAATAAAACAGAAAAAAACGAGTGATGCAATTCTTGCGTTTTTGAACAAACTCGCCGAAGAAGGAGACGTGGAAATCAAGACTGAAGAAAAAGAAGAAGCCGAGACAAAAACGGAAGATCAAAATATGTCGACAGAAAATAATGAAGAAGCCGCGGAGCCCCAAGAGCCGGCGGAGTAAAAATTATGAGCGCTGAAAGAAAGACTTTTTCCCACTATTTGTTTATGACAGCTGTTTTTGTCGGAGTCTTATTCATTATAGACGGTTTTTCGGCGGAAGCGGATACTATTCTCTCCACGTACCGCGACCGGGGTGTGCGCGCAGAATATGCGGCGAATGAAATTATTGTCGGTTTTAAGGGAGATACAAAACCGTTTCGGCGTATTGTTGCTGGAAATATGGATGTCTGGGAGCGCATTCGCGAGTTTCGTTCCCGCGCCGATGTGCTTTTTGCCGAACCGAATTATTATGCTTATAAACAAGAAGCGCCGAACGATTCGTATTATCCGTATCAATGGCATCTTGATAACGGCGTATATGGCGGTATTGAAATGGAAGAGGCTTGGAATGTCGCGAATGGCGCAGGCATTGTCGTAGCCGTTGTTGATACAGGCATCGCATATGAGAATTACGGAAGATTCGCCAAGGCGCCTGACTTTGCCGAAACCTGTTTTGTTTCCGGTTATGATTTCGTGGGAAACGATAGTCATCCAAATGATGACGATAGCCATGGAACGCATGTTGCGGGAACGATCGCGCAGAGCACCGGAAATACTATCGGAGGAGCCGGTGTCGCGCCCAACGTGTGCCTTATGCCCGTCAAAGTGCTCAACAAAAACGGCGCAGGCACATACGCGGATATTGCAGATGGCATCTATTTTGCGGCTGATAACGGCGCCCGCGTTATCAACTTGAGTTTGGGAGGCCCGTCTGCTTCGAACGTTCTTCGCGACGCACTTGCGTATGCGGCGGACAAGGGTGTTGCGATTGTTGCAGCCGCGGGCAATGACGGTGGAGGAACGGTTATGTATCCGGCGGCATATGATGATTTTGTTTTAGCGGTTGGCGCAACCCGTTTTGACGAAACGCGCGCCGGTTATTCGAACTACGGCGCCTCTCTTGACCTTATGGCGCCGGGCGGCGATCTTAACGTTGATCAAAACGGCGATGGCTACGGAGACGGCGTGCTTCAAAATACTTTTAACCCGAATACAAAAAATGCCGGCGACTTTGGCTATTGGTTTTTTGAAGGAACATCCATGGCAACGCCCCATGTGGCGGGCGTTGCGGCGCTTCTTTTGTCTCACGGAAATGTTTCGAATCCAACAGGCGTCCGCACTGCTCTTATAGAAACCGCGGATGACCTTGAGACTCCGGGTTTCGATGTTCATACCGGATACGGTCTTATAAATGCCGGTCGCGCTCTTCAGTGGGCGCCGGATGGCGGGACGACAACACCTCCGGAAAATATTCCGCCTGTCTCGAATGCAGGCCCTGACCAAGAGGGATTTTTGGGATCGGCGTTTTCTTTCAGCGGATTATCTTCATATGATGCCGATGGCACGTTGACCCGTTATGAATGGGATTTCGGTGACGGCGGCATCGCTCTCGGTTCAAATGTCGTGCACACGTTTGCGGCGGAGGGCGTCTATGCCGTTACGCTTACCGTGACAGACAACGAAGGGTTCACATCTTCTGACGCGGCCATTGTGAATGTTTTGCCTAACCCCGCTTCTCCCACCATTTTTGTTGAAGATATTACATTCACATACGAGACATTTGGAAGCAGGTCTTCTTATTGCCGCGTAACCGCATTCACCTTGATTCATGATGAGAATAGCCAGCCCGTTTCAGGCGTCTCCGTAAACGGAAGATGGAGCGGTGCATATGAGAAAAATGTTGCCGGTGTTACGGCGAGAGACGGGAGTGCCGCATTTGTATCCAAATGGGTTCGCGGATGCGGGACGTTTACGTTCACCGTCAATGATTTGGCTAAAGACGGATTTATCTATGATCCTTCGCTTAATAAGGAAACGTCCGCCTCCATAACTTTTTAGACGCGGAAATGCGTGAATCTCATGCGCACGGAACATGTTCATCGTAAAAATTCCGATTACGAGCATCACGAACGGAGCCGTTCTTTCGCGCATGATATGCGGGAAGTTGTATTTGGAATGGAAGACGGGATGGTTTCCACACTCGGGACGCTTACCGGTATTGCGGTCGGAAGCGGCGACTTGTTTACCGTCGTTCTTGCCGGTATCGTCATTGTTATGGTTGAATCCATTTCTATGGCGGTTGGGACATACGCATCAAGCCATTCCGAACGGAGCGTCGAGGAGAGAAAATTATACGAGGAGAAAACAGAAATCTCTGAATTCCCCGAAGAAGAGAAACATGAACTTTTGCGCATGTATGTGAGGGACGGGTGGCCGGAAGACCTTGCGGGGAATATGGCGGAGACTGCTTCGCATAATAAGGCTCTTATGCTCAAGGAAATGGCATATCGAGAACTTTCTATTGTGCCGGAAAATATGGAGAATCCGGTGAGGAATGCCGGCCTTATGTTTATCGCGTATGTTTTTGGAGGGCTGTTTCCCGTTTCCGCATATTTCTTCATGAAGCTTCCCGATGCGATATTTGTTTCCATTTTTGTGACACTCACAGCACTTTTTGTTCTTGGCGCGATGACCGCAAAATTCACAAAGGAAAATTTCACAAAAGCGGGGCTTCGGATGCTTGTTCTCGGGAGCGTTGCGCTCATTGCCGGATATTTCGTAGGCAAGGCGGCAGAGATAATTTCGCTTTATGTGGCATGATTCTGACAAAAATGATAAAATAAATAAAATTAGAAGACTGGAAGACCCGATGCTTACGGAGCAAATCCCGAAGATCAGACTTCCGGACAGGGATTTTAGTTTTTTTCGATAAGCTCTGTAAAAAAATGATTCGTTCAAGGATGGTCCTTTTGGACTATCTCATTTTGCGTCCTTAGCTCAATGGGAGAGCGTTTGCATGACACGCAAAAGGTCGGAGGTTCGATCCCTCCAGGACGCACCACGTTTAAAAATGGAACGGCGGCGAGATGGTGTAAAGTTATACACACCATCTCTTTTTTTTCACAAAATAACGCGTTCGGATGTTATTATTGATATGTGCAATAATGATTTTCAAACATATTGTATTCAAGCAATGTGGTGTATCGGTATGCATCATAAGCATATTGTTGTTTCTTTTTGCTATTGCCGTACCGGCGCGCGCGGCGGGGACGCCTTCTATCATAAGTTATCAAGGAAGACTTTCTGATTCTGACGGTGATCTTCTTGGCGGAACCGGCACGGCATATTACTTCAAGTTTTCAATTTGGGATAATGCGACAGTTGGATCAGGAACGCGCGTCTGGCCCTCAAGCGCGCCTTCATCTATTTCTTTGATTGTTCGTCATGGCGTATTTAACGCAAACATCGGCGATACGGCAAACGGGT
>JAKEFN010000104.1 GCA_022616085.1 bacterium | reverse complement strand
TTTGATTTGGCAGTAAAAAAAATAAAATAGGTGGAATACCCGGCGTATAGCGACACAAAAAGCTATTGCCGGGTATTATTTTTTCTTAAGTCCGTCAAAAGCAAGGCGAAAAAGAGATGCGAGCGTATCCGCAACGTCCTGGCTTTTTATATACACGGCGGAAAGCTTTTTTCCGAGAATACTGATGCGCACCTCGTCTTTGTGAATGCCGATATCGCATGTAACAGGATATTCCGAAGCGTCAACACGCAACCTTTCCGACGTTTCGTCACTTGGCATATTCTCGCCTGTCGTCGTGTAGATAACTTTATTTTTTATTTTTTTTGAAAGGCGCAATTCTTTATATTTCTTTCTCTCGCTTTCGGTCAAAACATCGTCAATCAAATCTTTGGGAAATAAAAGATACGCCGTGCCGCCTTCAATCCCGCCCTTGAAGTAATCTTCATACGAACTTGCAATACCTTCCCTCCCCTCAAAATATTTCACCACAGGCCGTTCGCCTGTGCCGCGCTGGATGCTCTTGAGTTGCGGTATAAAATCCTTAAGCCGCTTCGACTGCTCGTCAAGCACGACTTTTTGCCGCTCGACAAATGTCAGGAGCCGCTCCGGCGCCTCGGCTTGATAGTGCGTTTTCTTCCCGACTTGCGTCTCCGATACCAATCCTTTTTTTGCAAGGCTCTCAAGCGTCACGTAGACAGTCGGGCGTTTGATCTTGGTTTTATCCGCAATATCGAGAACAGACGCATGGTCAACCGAAAGAAGCGACACATACACCGCCGCCTCCTTATCGCTCAAACCGATCTCTTCCAAATATTTTTCCAGCATATGATTATTATATACAATCACGCAAAAAACTACAGATTACAGAGACCAGCCGCATTATTTTCTCAATACATATTTGAATACTTTTTCCCGCATATCCTCCGCGATTGTGTTCCAGTCGTATGCGGTAAAGACGAGCGTGCGGGCGTTCTCTACCATATTGCGCGTAGTTTCTTTGTCCGTGAGAACGAGTTCTACCGCGCGGGCGATTGCTTCCGGACTGTTCGCATCCACCGCACGGCCGGTTGGGGGTTTGTCCGGATTTTTTTCCGGGTCAAAAAGAAAATCCGCAATACCACCTTCTTGGGTCGCGATAACAGGAATCCCCGCGGCAAACGCTTCCACAAAAGAGATTCCCATGCCCTCGGATCGCGACGGGCGAATGAAAATATCCGAAGCCTGCAGATATTTCGGCAGTTCGCTGTTCTTTATTTCTCCAAGAAACATCACTCTCTCTTCAACTTTTTCGCTCTTTGCGAAGCTGCGAAGCATCTCTTCGTCGGGGCCGATACCGATGACCAAAAACTTTATATTCTGCGGCAAAAGCGGAAGCGCGCGGACAACATCGTCAACCGCGTTTTTATACACTAGCCGCGACGTGGTGATCAAAAAAATATCTCCCTCTTTTTTGCCGAGTTTTTTTTCAAGCGCGTGAAGTTCCTCCTCCGTATATGCGCGGGAAAAAAGTTTCGTATCCACGGCATTCGGTATGACGACTGGCTCTCCTGAATATCCCATGCGTTTTGCCCATTTCGCAAGAAAAGTAGAAATGCATTGGATCGCATCGGCGGACGTAAATGCACGTTTGAAAAGCGGCCATACGGGAAGAGCGCGGCGCTCGATATATTCGGGCGGGTCGCCTTCCTGAAGCGTTAAAACAAATTTCACCTCAGGATGAAAAAGCTTAAAGATAGCCGCCGGAACGCCAGACGAATGCGCCATCATCGCCCAAATGACATCGAAGCGGTGGCGCGAATGAAGAAAAATGGCATATAAAGGAGCGGCGATCTGAAAATAATATTTATTGAGAAAAAGCGGAAACTTCTTCAAGTCCGCCATGCTTGGTTTCGATTTTGCAAACCCGATGCGGTGCACAGACACATTTCCTACTTTCTCAAATCTTGGAAGCGTCGGGTCAAACCGAAGCGTAACCATGTGAAATTCAAATTCGCTCGAGTGTATCCGGTCGGTAATCTCCTTTATCGCAACCTCGGCCCCGCCAACATGCTTCGGGAAATACGCGAGCGAAAAAATGAGAATTTTTTTCATAGTTATTGTTTTGACGCCAAGATTGCGGAAATATAATCTTTGATGCTTCGCTCCGCCTCCCAGCCGAATTCACTTCTCATGCGCGTCGTGTCAATTTTACCATCCATACGATTGCCCTTTCGTTCCGGAAGCATGCGTATATCCGATCCGAACATCTCCGCAACCTCTCGGATAGAATACGATTCTTCGCTTCCGAGGCCGTATTCGTCGCCAAGCCCTTGTTCGCCAATGAGAATAAGCCCCCGCACAATGTCATCCACATGGGTGAAATTCCGTCTCTGCGTTCCAGGAGACCGCACAGTAAGGGGCGCGCCGGCCGCCCGTTGCCGCTTAAAAATTTCAATGACTGTTCCATACGGCTCCGCGCGCTCACCCGGACCGTAGACATTATAAAAATAAGTAATGGCATACAAGAGCCCGAACCAACCGCCGTAGTTCCGCACAATGTCCGTATTGCTCGCTTTCGTCCATGCATACGGGCTTTGGTCCCGACCCAAGCCTCCATCCGCAAATTTTGTGCTTGAACCGGCGTATACGAGCTTCCCCCCGCGCTTACGCCACATTTCAAGAACGCCAAACGTGCCGGCGATATTGAGATCCCAGACAGAAGCAATATCCTCAAAACTCGATTCGACGCGCGCATACTCGCCGAGATGATATATGAGGTCTATTGTTTCCGGAACAAGTTGTTCTACGTCTTTCGTATGCCCCTCCCGATATTCCACTCCCTGCACATGGTTTGAACGCGTTCCCGCAAAATAATTGTCAAGAGAAATAACGCGATTTTTGGATTCTCTGGCAAGCCGTCCACACAGATGAGAGCCAATAAACCCGGCGCCGCCGGTTACAAGAATGGTTTTGGTTTTTTTATTTTTGCTTTCCATTAAAAAATAATATATACTTCACTATACATTTAAATATATAATTATGGAATCGAAACACGAACAACAAAATAACGGGAGCGGCATGGAGGAACTGCGGGAAGAAATACAAAAAATTAACCAAAAAATTCTCGCACTCGAACGCGGCCCCCGCCCGTATTTTTTGCACGGCGCCATTATTCTTGCCGGCGCGTTTGTGGGTATGGGACTTTTTATGGGCGGGGGGAATACAGCAGATACCGCGGCCGCCGTGGGCGGAACAGACGATGATATATATAACGCGGCTATGGATCTTGCCGAAATAAAAAAAGACGACCATATCCGGGGAGATTTTGACGCCCCGATAAAAATAGTTGAATTTTCCGACTACGACTGCCCGTTCTGCGCGGCGTTTCATGATACCATGCGGGATGCGATGGCGGAATTCGGACCGGATGGAACCGGAGAAATCGCATGGGTATACCGGCATTTCCCCCTTGAGATGATCCACCCGGACGCGCGCGGTAAGGCAAACGCCGCAGAGTGCGTGGCGGCACTCGGCGGAGACGACGCGTTCTGGAAATTCACGGACCGGCTTCTCAAAAATCCTGTCGATCTATCCGCACTCGCGAGCATTGCGGCCGAAAGCGGCGTTCCAAGCGGGCCATTTGAAGAATGCCTCAACGAAAAAAAATACGACACCGACGTGCAAGAAGATATAGATGACGGCTTCGCGTCGGGCATTCGCGGCACGCCCCATAGCATTATTATCGCACCAAACGGAAACAAAGCGGTTATATCCGGTGCCCAGCCATACGATCTGGTGCGAGACTATATCGAATCCGCGCGAGAACAAAAATAGCGCGGGCTATAAGAGCACGGTTGTATTTTAAACCGAAAACAGCAATAATGGCGCTCATGGAACCTGACGCCCCAATCAGAAGCATATTTAGGATTTCACCTCCGCAGGCAAAAGCCCTCGAGCGCCAGAAGATTCAAACTCTTCGGGATCTGCTTTTTTACTTCCCCGCGCGCTACGCCGCACTCGGCGAAACGAAGCTTATCAAAGACCTTCGAGCGGGCGACGAGGTTACCGTCTTCGGAGAAGTGCGAACAGTTGAAGCAAAGAAAACATTCAGGCAAAAAATAACGATGACCGAAGCGCGTATCGCGGACCACACCGGCTCCATTCAAGCGGTATGGTTCAACCAGCCCTACGTCTCTGGCATGATTGCCGAAGGGGACATGGTAAAGCTCTCCGGACGCATCGCCGCGCGCGGAGGCAAGCTCTATATTGCAAGTCCTGAATTTGAAAAAACAAAAACGCTCCCCATAGACACCGGCGATTCTCTTTTCTCAAAAGAAAAACTCCTTTCTTTGTCTATCCCCATCTACCCAGAAACGCGCGGTCTTACATCGAGGTGGTTCTATTACCATATACAAAAAATCTTAAAGCAGGGGGTGCACGAGGCGATTCCTGATCCGCTTCCGGAAACGATTCTCAAAAAATATAACCTCCCGAAACTCAAAACCGCACTCGTCTGGATACACTCGCCGCGGCGCGAGGAAGACGCGCGTGCGGCGCGGAAGCGATTTGCATTTGAAGAAATATTTTTTATCCAGCTTTCGCGGCAGCTTGAACGCACAGCATACGACGCGCAAGAAAGTTTTACCCCCAAAAACGGAGAGAA
>JAKEFN010000103.1 GCA_022616085.1 bacterium | reverse complement strand
AAGCGAAGAATATTGTTGATATTTTGAGTCTTTCCGAGCCGCCGTTTGCAGCCCGCAACATGAATTCGCAGTAGTCAAGAGTTTTTGAACATGCTCTAGTTATGAATAAATTATAGGCATCACTGGTCGCGGGTTAATTCGAGTATTAAAGTTTTTTGCCGGTCAAATCGATCTCGCGCTTTTAGAGTAATTCTGTTATATCCGGGGTGGAGTATGGTGCGCTCGTTAAATATGCCGTCCTCATCGGTGAAAATAGGCGATCCGTTTAAGGTGAGGTATGAGATATTATGGGCTAAGCCGTGAATTGTGGCAAGAGGGTTCTTTGACGATGATCCATTAGGCGGGTAGGTGATTGCAATATAAGGACCACGTAGATATTCCCGGGCTTGATAAAATGAATAAAACAGAAGGAAGGCGGCAAGAAATGTTATTCCCGCGGTTTTTATGATTTTTTTGATCGTCCAAGTGTTCATAATAATTGAAAAATTATAGCATATTTTTGACTTTTATATTGCCCTTTATATAATTAGGACATGTCTTTTAGGCGTGTTATTTTAAAGGTCATTAAAAGACAAGATAAACTATGAATTTTGAAAAAGACATTAAAAGACATAATAAAGGACATATTAAAGACACAAAAAATACTCTAGAATATAGAACGTATAGAAATTTTGTGTATGACGAGCATCACTTTTCATATCTTTGTAAAAAGACAGAACGTTTATGCGCCGCGCTTTATATGCTTACAGATTTTTTTCCGAATGAGGAACCTATTAAATGGCGTGTCCGAGAGAAGGGTATCGCGGCAATATCGGACATTCGCGCGGGTGAATTCATTTCACTCTCGGATCGTGGCGTTGTTTTAAGGAAAGTGTCGGCAATTTTTTCCGATATTGTTTCTTTACTCGAAATTTCTTTTGTCGCGGGACTTATTTCAAGCATGAATCTTTCCGTCATCCGCCGCGAGGCGCTTCTTATTCAGGACCTTATCGACGGACGAAATGAAGTCAAAGAGCCGATTGAAAATTTTTCTTTTTCTGAAGATTTTTTTATTGATGATGAAATTGAAACAGCGCGCGTAAAAGCGGAGAGGGAAAACCCCCTGCGAGGGCAGGATAAAGCGCCCATAATGTTTCCGGCTTTTCAGAAAGAAAGGAAGGCCGACCGTTTTGAAAAGAGGGCTGGCCGTCTCGGATCGTTTTTTGAAGAAATGGATAGTGCGGAGGGCATTGCATTGGAAGATGGAATAGGCGCGAAAGAGAATTTTCAAAATAAACGGAGCGCCCCTAATCCTCATGGTCTTCCTGCTATAGATAGCGCTTCCGGCTTCAAAATAGACCGCCGTCAAAAAATAAAAGCGCTTTTTTCTCCGGGTGTCGATATGACCCTGAAAGATGTTGCAAAATCTTTTGCGGATTGCGGCGAGAAGACAATACAGCGGGAGCTTTCCCATCTTGTATCAGAAGGTTTTTTGCAGAAAAAAGGCGAACGCCGATGGAGCACATATTCTTTGTTGTAAGAGTTGGATTATACATTCGTCTTACTATAAAGATACAGAATAAATATCAAAAAATAAGGATGGCCGAACAGAGTGTTTTCCAATATGCACTTTATGCAACAGACTTTTTGCAAGTCAATTGACTTTTTAATTAAATCGATTGTATTGTAGTATTCAGCGATAAATGTCAGTGATGATGAAGTATAGAGTTATCCACACGCATTTTTGCAGGTTGAATAGCGAAATACTATAATACTTTGAGAGATTTGGAGCGTATTTGAGAAACGTTGTTTGTCTTTGATTGAAGGAAAATGCTATGCGTCCAATCGCATAATCTGTCATATATTTTAATGGCGGTAGTCGCCCATGATAGATGCAAGCAATCAAAGCGTCAAAATTTTCCTGAATAACCGAAGGAGCGTTCATTGAAAATTTAATATAGCAAGATGGCGTACCGTGTCGCGCGTTTACGGATTTTAACCATACGCGCAGTGCGGTGCTTTGGCTGATACTCGATGAACACATTTCGGAATGTTTGAAATCATGAAAAAATTTACGGCAATACTTAAACGACAATCATCAAAAAAATAAACACACACAGAAATCTCTGATTACCAAAATTACTAAGTTTGCTTAATTTTGCGCCGAGGAGAAACCCATGGGCATGATTTCTTAGATTGCAAAATTTAAGGAACATGCGCATGGGGCAGTTCTCCCCTTTTTCGCAGAATTAGCAGAGTAACAATAACGCGCGAATATAGATTGGGATTAAAGAGTCGAACCTGGTCTTTAATTTGCGCACCATGGAATTGGCATTCTTGTATTTTACATTCGGTTTCCCATTTCTTTTTATTTTAACTTTGAGAACGCGGGATATCGTCTATAAGTTATAGGATTGTTAAATTCCAAAAAATTAAGATTAATTTTTATTATGAGTAACATTAGAAAATCAAAAGTTGCTAAAGTTATCTCCGGTTTTGTCGGTTCACTCATGGTCTTGACGATGTTTGGCGGAGCAACGCTCACCGCATCGGCGCAGACCGTTGAGGAATTACAAGCCCAGGTACAGCAGCTTACGGAATTAATTGCACAATTGCAGGCACAGCTTGCAGGAATGCAAGGAGGAACAACCGGCGGCACGATGGCATGTTCATACACATTCGGCGTAAACCTTACGACAGGTTCTACGGGAACGGATGTTATGAATCTGCAAAAAGTGCTCAATATGAGCGCCGATACGCAGGTCGCGGCATCAGGCGCCGGATCACCTGGTAGCGAATCATCGTATTTCGGACCATTAACCAAGACGGCGGTCATGAAATTCCAGAACAAATATGCTTCTGAAGTTTTGACTCCGCTCGGTCTCACGGCGGGAACCGGCTATGTCGGACCTTCCACGAGAGCCAAACTCAATATGATGTGTTCAAGCACCGGCACTGGAACAGGCACTGGAACCGGAACGGGCACCGGCACTGGAACAGGCACAACCCCGCTTCCTGGCACGGATCAAATTACAGTAAGCATGGGCGTTCAGCCGGCAAATGCTTTGGCATATGAAGGAGGGGCGCGAATACCGTTCACCTCGGTAGTCCTCTCTGCGGGCTCGAAAGATGTGACTGTAACCGGTCTTATGGTTGAGCGAACTGGTCCTTCACAGGATGCCGCAGTTGCGGGCGTAGTCGCTCTCAACGAAGATGGCACGGTTATGGACATCGCGCGCACGCTCAATTCAAACCATCAAGCAACGGTTGGCGGCACATTCACCATTCCGGCTGGAACGAGCAAGACTGTATGGATTGCGGCAAATATGGCGGCAAGCTTGGATAGCTACAACGGACAGATCATGGGCTTTTCGCTCGTTGGCGTAAATGCTTCATCGCCTGTCGTTGGAACGCTTCCGGTTACCGGCGCAAGCCACACCTTAAACAGCACACTCGCAATTGGAACGGTAGATGTTAATCGTGGTGCACTTGATCCGGGAGCGGCACAGACAAAGGAGGTTGGTACCACTGGTTATAACTTCGCTTCGGTCAAATTGACCGCTGGATCAGCCGAGGACCTCTACCTCAAGTCAATCAGATGGAACCAGTCGGGTTCTGCCGCGGCAAGCGATCTCGCAAACCTCGTAACGGTTGTTAACGGAACAGAGTATCCTGTTACAGTATCGGGAGATTATTACACGGCAGTCTTTCCGGCTCCGGGGTTTTTGCTCAAGAAAGGATTTTCGGTTGACGCGACCATCAAGGGCGATATCGTGGGCGGTTCATCAAGAACCATCGACCTCGACATTGAGAAAAGAACAGACATTCACCTCGTAGGAGCGCTCTACAACTCCGGTATTACGCCTCCATTTGGCGCAGGAACAACCGTCGACTCCGGTGCATTCAAGACAACGGAGGATCCGTACTACGATGCATTTGAAGTAGCCATGTCTGCGGGAACAATGACTGTCTCCACATGGACGCAGGGAGTTCCGGCAAGCAATATTGCGGTTAACCTTCTTGACCAGTCGATTGCGGGCTTCACTGTTGACGTAAAAGGTGAACCGGTAACTGTCGGAAGCATGGTATTTAATCTTGGAATCGGAGGAGGAGCTGCTCTTTCCGGGGCGGATCTTACAAGCATCAAGGTTACTGATTCAAATGGTCAAGTTCTCGCCGGCCCTCTTGATGGGTCTGGAAGTACAATTACATTTACTGATTCCGTAACGTTTCCGATCGGTATAACCAATATTATCTTGAAAGGTAAATTGAGTACTGATTTTGTAACAGACAATACAGTATCAGCATCGACAACCCCAGGAACGGGCTGGACAAGCGTAACGGGCGATACATCAGGAAAGAGCATTACTCCGTCGCCGTCATCGGTTTTGACAGGCCAGACGCAGACTGTAAAGTCCGGTGCGCTCACGGTGAGCGTATCGAGCCAGCCGACAGCACGAACGGTTATTGCCGGTGCAACCGCGTTTGAATTTGCGCGTTATATTCTCGATGCGAGCGCATCCGGAGAAGATATTCGCGTAACAACGATCCCGCTTGATTACAGCACGAGCGGCACTGCTACAAACCTTACGAACTGTATGCTCCATGACGGCATTGATACGTCATCGCCTTCTGTAACGAGTGGTTCAAATGTAAAGAATCCGACCGCAACCGGCTCAACCACAAGCTTCACGTTCGACGGATCAGGTCTTATTGTCACGAAAGCAACATCAAAGACTTTGTCACTGCGCTGTAATGTCGCAAGCGGTGCAACGGGCGTATACTACTGGGGTCTTGTTGCAACGGCAGATAACGGCAGCTACACAGGCGCATCCGGCGTTACAAGCGGATCAACGATCACCGAGACATTCATTCGTTCAACCGGTCAGGCTATGACTGCCGCAACAGGCGGATCATATACAGTTTCGAATGACAGCTCGTATCTCTACACGATTGCTCAAGCCGGGACAGCTGATGCAACGCTTGGCGCGTTCAGATTTGAAGCGTCAACAGACGAGGATTTGGAAGTTCGACAGGTTGCACTCGAGCTTGGAAGCACGGCATCGAACTCTCCAGCTGATCTCGTTGGCGAGAAAGTAACGCTCTGGAATGGAACGACAAAGATCGGCGAGGCGACATTTGGTCTTGCATCAAGCGATTTCGCAACGTCGACGCTTTCGGCCTTCCCGATAATACCGAAGGGCGAGTACATCACTATCACAGTCAAGGGTTCCCTCGCGGCGCATGACGCCATTCAGGGAACTCCGGGCGCGTTCCTCGAGGTTGACTATGACGGAGGCAACAACGGCCTTAATGGAAACTATGCCAAGGGCGTTGATTCCGGCTCGAACATTAGCGGTACTTCCGCAGACGTCACGACAAACGGACTTCGTATCTTCCGCACAATCCCGACCTTTGAGGACGTAACAACATCGTCAACACTCGCGGCTGGTACTGACCTCTACAAGATCAAGATTACCGCGGGGTCTGGACGAGATGTTCTTCTTCACTCTCTCTCGTTTGACCTTTCAACCACGGGCGCACAGGTAACCGGATTCCAATTGTTCGGACCGAGCGGAGCTGTAAATGCGACAGGAATCGATCCTAGCGCTCAAGCAGCTGCATCGAACTTCCTTCAGATTATCTTCGACGCGACAAATGTTGACCGTCTGATTACGGCAGGAAGTTCGAAGACATATCGCCTCCAGGCATCGACCGTTGATGGATTGACATCAACGAATGTTGAGAGCTTGAACATAAATCTTCGCGCAGACACAGGCTATGTTTCGGCGAGCACCAACATGGCAACAGTATCGACGATTATGTCGAGCGCTTCAACAACGGCGAACGTGATCTGGTCACCGAACTCGACAACCACTCCTGAAGCGACAGCGGCGAAGAACAGCAATCTCGACTGGACGAATGGTTATGGCGCTCCCGGCTTCCCGGGTGTTGGCCAAGACTTCTCGTCGCGGACGTTCTCTCACTAGAAAACAATAGCCATCTTGTGCTCACCCCGACCTCTGCAAAGCGGAGGCGGGATGAGGGCTCTCAAAAACCCCGATTCTCATTACGAGAATCCGGGGTTTTTGTGTTTTGTTAATCGTCCTTGCTTTTTTAGGGAGATTTTATAGAATGTGATTTATGAATAAAAAGTTTTTGTATATTTTGGGCGGTTTGATTATAATTATTTTTGGCCGGGGCTTTTTTCTTTTTCAAGAGGAAAAAGATGAACCTCTTGAGATAACCGATATATCTGATTTTGAAGATAGCGGCGGTTCGGTTGAGGTTGTTCCCATACTTGAGGACGGCACAGAGATAGCGTTTCCCGATCTCGATCGAGAGGTTTTTTTTGCAGAGAATACGCCGGATGATTACCGTATAAAGATGGAAGAAAATATCCGCTCTCTTCAGGATGAACTTAAAAAAAATAATCGTTATCTTGATGGCTGGATAAATTTGGGTCTCCACTACAAAGAAATAGGAGATTACAAAGGGGCTGAAGAAGCGTGGCTCTACGCGGGCTTTATTGGTCCGGCGCAATCTGTTTCGTTTGGGAATCTAGGCGTGCTTTACGGTTATTATATCCATGACAACGAAAAAGCCGAAAAATATCTTCTCAAAGCCATAGAAATATCCCCTAAAGATCTCTATCTTTATCAACAGGCGGCTGATTTTTTCCGGGAAGGGCTCCGTGATCCCGTGAAAGAGCGAAAAATTCTCGAGGACGCCATAGCGAACGCTTCGACCGAAGCGGACGCCGAACATTTTCGCGTTCAGCTTGAAGAGCTTTAGCGCTTGAAAACTCTTTGCAAAGCAGGCTTTTTTGTGGTAGGCTTTTTTCGATGCAAAGACCGCGTTTTTCTCAAGGCAGTTATTATTATATTTCCGGCGAGGGCGTTGGGAAACGGACTATTTTCAGCAAAAAAGAGGATTTTTGCTATTTTGTGCGCCTGCTTTATGCGTGCAATGCAAGGTTTCCTCTTTCAACACCCGCCATCCTCAAGAATAGCGAAATTTTTGAATCTAAAAGAGGGACCCCCCTTGCGCGCATAGGAGCATATGTTCTTCTTCCGGAAAGTTTTCATTTGATTATTCGCAAGAGCGAAGATATCGCCGGAGGGATAAGCTCGTTTCTTTCAAACATAAGGACGGAATACTCGTTTTATTTTAATAAAAAATACAAGCAGTCCGAGTGCGCGGATCCTTTTGAAAGATTTTTTCGGGCACGCAAAATCCCATATGAAGGGTTATGGCGGGCATATGCGGATATTCATACAAGCCCGCTTGCTCTTATAGAGCCGGACTTTAAGAGGACCGGCATACAGGATGTTGTTCGGGCCCATACATTTCTCGCGGAATATCCGCACTCCAGTCTTCCGGAATACAGGGGCAGTCTAGCGAGACCGGAAAAAAAAGTCTTGGACGAAGAATTTTTTTCTCTATACCCTAAAGGCATTTCTTTGTGCGAGGTTTTCGATGAGAGCATGGCTTACGCGATTGATGAAATTTCGAACCGCCCCGCGTCGTGGATTCCCGCGTTGCCGTCCGCTTCAAGGCCGCTGTAATCCATTTTCCGCTTCAAAATATAAGGATTTTCGGAGACGCGAAGAAGCGCCGCAGCCGCTATCATAAGCGCATTATCCAAAGAGAGATGAGAAGAGGGGAAGAAGAGATCGATACCGGGCATGCTCTCGATCTTTCTCTCAAGCGCGTTTTTGATGTTTCGGTTGGCCGAGACGCCGCCTCCGACAAGTATTGCGCGCACTCCGTAACAGGACGCCGCATCGATTGTTTTTTTTACAAGAACCTCTGTTACTGCATTTTCAAACGCGCACGCGATTTCTTCTTTTTTTTCGTCCGTAAGATCGCCTGTTTTTTTTATATGGCTTAAAACTGCTGTTTTGATGCCGGAAAACGAGAAGTCAAAATCGCCCGAGTGGAGCATGGGAGGCGTAAAGGCGATGGATGATTCCGCGGGATTTTTCTTTGAACGAAAAATTCCGGCAAGATGCGAAATCGGGGGTCCCCCAGGATAGGGGAGGCCGAGCATGCGCGCAACTTTATCAAACGCTTCTCCAACGGCGTCGTCGCGCGTTCTTCCGACAATTTTATATTTGAGAAAGTCGGATATGAGAATGAGTTCGGTATGCCCGCCGCTTATGAGAAGCGCAAGCGCGGGAAAGTGCGGTTTTTCGACAAAATATGAGCTGTCACTCCCTTTTTTCATCAAAGCGGCGATGATATGACCCTCAAGATGATTCATTGGGATAATCGGTTTTTTCCACGCGGACGCAAGCGCTTTGGCGAAATTGACGCCTGTCCAGAGCGCAGGAGGAAGTCCCGGTCCGTATGTAACGGCTATGGCATCGATCGCCGGTATTTCGATAGAAGGGATACATTCCATGAAAGCCGTTGAGAGTTCCGGCTCTCTTTCCAGGATATTTTTTATACGAATCTCGAATTCAGCATCTTTGTTTTTTGTGGCGGTTTCTCGAAGCAGAGAGGCTTCTTTCAGGGCTTTATGCAACACCGGCACAAGGTTTTTCCCATGTTCTCGTTTTGCAAGGGATGGAAATACTCCTCCGTATGGCGCATGGACTTCGATTTGAGAATGAATGATGTTTGAGAGTGCGCGGATTTTATTGGAAAAAGGCGCTTGCTCGTCCCCCTCAATAATGCTTATTGCCGTATCGTCGCAGCTTGTCTCGATGGCGAGTATTTTCATATGTTCATGCTATGCCAAAATCCTTTACAGGGCAATGGATTATTGATATCGTAATTCGTGGTATCATATAGCATAAGGGAGGGGTCCATCGGTTAATTGGTAAACCACGGGTCTCCAAAACCCGGACTGCAGGTTCGATTCCTGCTGGACCCGCAGCATGGTTAGCACATAAAAAATGCGTCGGTGGCGGAGTGGTCAATCGCACTTGACTGTAAATCAAGCGGCTTATGCCTACGCAGGTTCGAATCCTGCCCGGCGCACCACAGTAGAAGAAGGCACAGAATGAGTCTCATTTCATAGTGTGATGTCTATATATGTAGTGGATCATTTATTTTAAACTATGGATATCGTTAAAGCTTCAGGAGAGACGGAAAAATACAACAAAGACAAGTTTTGTCGTTCCATCCGGGCCGCGGGCGCGCCGGAGGGCGTTGTCGATGAAGTCTGCGCCCTTGTCGAAAAGAACCTTGCCCCCGGCATGACTACCCATGATGTTTTTCGCAAAGCATCGAAATATCTCGCGCAAAGAAACGTTCCGATCGCGGCGCGCTACAGCCTCAAACACGCGCTCGGAGAGCTCGGGCCGGCGGGGTTTTTGTTTGAAAAATTTATTGAAATCGCGCTTCAGTCGGAGGGATATAAAACCAAGCGGAATCAAATAGTGAAAGGAGGGTGCGTTTCCCACGAAATTGACGTAACCGCGTGGGACAACGCCTCTTATTTTCTTATTGAGGCGAAATATAGAAACAAGGTATGGATCAAAACGCATATTGATACGGTCATGTATGCGGATGCGCGGCGGGGAGATATCGAACGGGCGACCGCGCATGGAAAAACGCAGCATCAGCATATAAGCGGAGTCTGGCTTTTTACCAACACGAAATTTACCGCGACAGCGGTGAAATATGCGAAATGCCGCAATCTCCGGCTTACAGGATGGGATTATCCGGGGCGCGACAGCCTCCAGAATATCGTGGTAAGAAACGCTTTGTTTCCCATTACCGTGCTCCCGTCAGTCAATGGGTATGTTCGCGAAAAATTGGCGGAATACGATATGATGCTTGCGCGCGATCTCGCGCCGTATTCCGATTCAGACCTTGCGCATACATTCGGTATCGAACAGGGCAGAGCGCGGCGCATAGCCGGGGAAGTGGCAAAACTTATGTATGGCGGCGGTTAAGCCCTTCTCCATTATGCGGGCGAAAGGAAGGATATACATAGCATAAATATATGTTGTAATTTTTGCTTTTTTCGGACTCGGTATGGTAAAATACTTCAAAAGGAGAAAAACCTTGTTATTAGTTGCTTAATTATTACTTCTATGGGACGAAGATTTTTTCGTTCTGTACAATTTTAAACATTATGAAAACAGTTATTACATTGATTGTTCTGATTCTTGTCGTCTGGCTCGGCTTTACTTTTCTTCAAGACGGCGGATTCGGGAAAGGGGATGTTATTAAAATCGGCTTTATGGCGCCTTTGACCGGCGATGCCGCAAGCTATGGAGAAAGCATTCAGCGAGGAGTAAATCTTGCGCTTAAAGAATCCGGTCTTGAGAATATCGAACTTATCACGGAGGATTCAAAGTGCGAGGGCACGGACGCGGTAAACGCGATAAACAAGCTTATCACGGCCGATAAAGTCTCCGCTGTTCTCGGTGAAGTATGCTCCGGTGCGACGCTTGCCGCGGCACCCGTCGCGGAGAGCAACAAAATACCTCTTTTAAGCCCGGTATCGTCAAGCCCCGCCATTACTGATGCGGGAGAGTTTATCTGGCGAACGTTCCCGAGCGACGCCTTGCAGGGACAATTCGGCGCGGAACTTGTGCATAAAAATGGCATGGGCAAACTCGCAATACTTTATGGAAACGAAGAATATGGAGTCGGTTTTGAAAAAGTCCTTCGCGAAAACTTCGAAACGCTTGGCGGCACGGTTGTCGCGAGCGAATCATTCGAGCGGCAGGCAACAGATCTTCGCACCCAGCTTGCAAAGATAAAAACCGCCAAACCAGACGCGATTTATGTTGTCAGCAATTCGCCGAGCTCGGCAGTTGCCGCGATTAAGCAAATCAAAGAGCTCGACATCGAGGCGGCGCTATACGGATCCGAAGCTCTCAAAAGCGATGAAATCATAAAAGATGCCGGAGATGCGGCTGAAGGAATGATCGTCACGTCGGTTACGTTGGGATCGGATGATTTTATCGAGAAATACAAAGCAGAATATGGAGGCGTGGAACCGGAGCCGTTTGCGGCGCAAGGATATGACGCATTCATGGTGATTGCGGAGGCGATAAAAACCGGCGCAAAAACAGGCGAAGAAATAAACGCCGCGCTCGCGAATGTTTCTTTCGATGGCGCGAGCGGGAAAATAGCATTTGATCGGAACGGCGACATCGCCGGCAATTACGTGGTATACACGGTTACGGGAGGCATGTTTGTTGAAGAAGGGAGCGATGCCATGATGATGGAAGAAGGAAAGAAACTCGAAGTTGCTCTCTCGGAATTGAACAGCTCCGGCGTGAGCGGGACCGCTCTCATAACGGAGAGGGACGGCAAAGCATATGTTTCTCTTGTTTTGGAAGGCGCTTCGGCAAAGATAAGCCAGCCCGCGCATATTCATACGGGTTCTTGCGCGGAACTTGGAGACGTCAAATATCATTTGACAGACGTTAAGAACGAGGTATCAGAGACCATGCTCGAAGCAAGTATAGACGACATCATGAAAGGTCTTCCGCTTGCAATAAACGTCCACAAGTCGGCCGACGAGATAAGCGCCTATATCGCATGCGGAGACATTACGGATAGCGGTGAAATGATGGAGGAAGAAGAAAGCGAATAACAAAGCGCGATATGTTATGCAAAAAAACCAGGGCCACCCGCCTTGGTTTTTTGTTGAGACTCGCGCTTCGCCGCGCTACAATGAATAGATGGATATAGTCCCTCAAATTATCGTCAATAGCATCGTTGCCGGTTCCCTCTATGCGCTCATTGCAATGAGTTTCAACCTTATATACGGCGTTACGCGATTTTTTAACCTTGCGCACGGCGCGATTGCGGCGGTTGGAGGATACGGAGCATACGCGGTTCTTCATCTCTGGAACGGGAGTGTTTTTCTTGCAATTCTTTTTGGTATTTTGTGCGCCGGAATTGTCGCTTTTTCTCTCGACAAAATAGTATATATGCCTCTTCGCGCGCGGAGGGCTTCACAGATGGTCCTTCTTGTCGCTTCGCTCGGCGTCTTTACGGTTATGCAGGCGGTTTTGGCCATTCTTTTTGGAAGCGTATTCCGATCCCTCTCGAATAAAACCCCGGACACATACGCGTTTTTTGGCACATCGGGCATCATTACGGAGACGCATATTTTTATGATTGCGATTGCGATTCTTGTTTTTGCGGCGCTTTATTTCACGCTCAAAGCCACATCATGGGGAAGGGCTGTGCGCGCGATCTCTGATGATTCCGAAGTTGCAAAAATGGTCGGCATAGACACGGACGCGATTACCGGGCAGGTATTCTTTGCGGGGTCCGCGATTGCGGGGCTTGCGGGTATTTTGGTCGGTTTTGACACGGGACTTGAACCCACTATGGGACTTCTGCTTCTTTTGAAAGGGATTATCGCGGCGATTGTAGGGGGAATTGGGAGCGTCAGCGGCGCGTTTGTCGGCGCGTTTCTTCTTGGCTTTGCGGAGAATTTTGGGATTCTTTACGTTGCCGCGGAATGGAAGGACGCGATAGCGTTCGGGCTCCTTATTGTCTTTTTATTGTGGAGGCCGCGGGGGCTTATAAGCTAGAGCTTGTGAAAAAACTATTGACGTAGCGAGAATTCATGGTGCGAGGCGAAAATGCGGCGAGGAAAGCGAAGAATATTGTTGATATTTTGAGTCTT
>JAKEFN010000102.1 GCA_022616085.1 bacterium | reverse complement strand
GCGTCTCTTATCCGCGGCGCGGGAGACGTTTTGAAAAGCAAAGATCTGCGAAATATTTTTTTCGCAAATTTTCTTCTCTGGTTTTTTTACGCATGGATGATTATTTATATGCCGATCTATCTCCGTGAACATATCGGCTTTACCTGGGAGGAGATTGGCATTATGTTTGCCGTCATGCTTTTTCCTTTCGTTATTTTTGAAGCGACACTCGGCCGTATTGCCGATCGGTGGCTTGGAGAAAAAGAGATTTTGACTGCCGGTTTCGTCATAGCCGCTTTGGGAACTATAGGGCTTTCGTTTGTATCGGAGCCCGATATGCTTCTTTGGACCGCACTCCTTTTTACAACTCGCGTGGGGGCGAGTTTCATCGAAGTCATGTCCGAGACTTATTTTTTCAAGCAGGTGAGCGATTCGGACGCGCACATTCTCGGTTTTTTCCGCCTTAATAATCCTTTGTCTTTTGTTGTTGCGCCTCTCGTTGCGGCTCTCTTCCTTTATTTTTTTGATATTCGGCTCCTTTTTCTTCTCCTCGGCCTCATCATGCTTTGGGGCGTGCGATACAGCCTCGCAATCCGCGATACGAGATAAAGAAGCGGGTTGTCTCGGCCTTCTCGCCATATTGCCGTTTGGTATAGAATATCATACTCTGGAATATGCTTATGCCAATCAATATTTTCAAACTCAAAAGCCCGTGGAAGCCTGCGGGAGATCAACCGAAAGCGATCGAAGAGCTTACCGACGGGCTTAAAAAGGGGCTTACTCATCAGACCCTTCTTGGCGTTACCGGATCGGGGAAGACATTTACGGTCGCCAACGTGATAGAACGGATGCAAATGCCGACTTTGGTCATCGCGCACAACAAAACCCTGGCGGCACAGCTTGCGGAGGAGTATTCGGAATTTTTTCCCGAGAACACCGTCCATTATTTCGTTTCGTATTACGATTTCTACCAACCGGAGGCGTATATGCCGGTAACGGATACCTATATCGAGAAAGACGCGAGCATTAATGAAGAAATCGACCGTCTTCGGCACGCATCCACGCAGGCGCTTCTCACGCGGCGCGACTGCATAATCGTCGCCTCGGTGTCGTGTATCTATGGTCTGGGGTCGCCCGCCGAGTATCTTCGGGAGAATCTTCTCTTAAAAATCGGGGACGAAACCACGCGCCGCGATCTTATGCGGAGGCTTGTTTCCATTCATTTCACGAGGACTAATGCCGATCTCACGCCCGGCAGTTTCCGCGCGGTAGGCAATAGCGTAGAAGTCATGCCTGTCGCGGAGCGCATTTCATACAGGATAGCTTTTTCGGAAGGGCGTATTTCGGCAATCACCCTGATCGATCCGATATCGGGCGTCATCGCCAAAGAGGCGGAGGATGTTTTTTTGTTTCCGGCGAAGCATTTTATTACCGCGGACGAAGACCGCAAACGGGCGATAAAAGCGATCAAAAAAGAGCTTGCCGCCCGCCTCGCGCATCTTGAAAAAGAAGGGAATCTTCTCGCGGCTGAACGGCTTAAGCGCCGGACGAATTACGACCTTGCCATGATAAAGGAAGTGGGATATTGCACTGGCATTGAAAATTATTCGCGGCATCTCTCGGGGCGGGCGGAAGGGGAAGCGCCCGATACGCTTCTTTCATATTTCCCGCGCAAAGAAGACGGCTCGCCCGATTTCCTCACCATAATCGACGAGTCGCATGTAACCGTTCCGCAGATTGGCGGCATGTATGCGGGCGATCGGTCGCGTAAGCAAACGCTCATTGAGCACGGTTTCCGTCTTCCGTCCGCTTTGGATAACCGTCCGCTTCGGTTCTCCGAATTTGAGAAACGCGTGGGGCAGAGGATATACACGTCTGCGACTCCGGCCGCATTCGAGCTTGATGCTTCCGCACCGCCCGCAGGTCGTATTGTCGAGCAAGTCGTCCGTCCGACCGGGCTTATCGATCCGGACGTATCGGTGCGGCCTGTTGTCGCGAACGATTCATACGACGGGCAAATTCAAGACTTTATCCGCGAGGCAATGCGGGAGATTCAAGAAGGCCGCCGTGCCATTGCGACCACGTTGACCAAAAAAATGGCGGAGGATCTCTCGGCGTATCTTAAAGAAAAATCCGTTAAAGCGGAATATCTTCACAGCGATATAAAAACCATAGAACGGATCAAAATTCTAACAGATTTCCGGAAGGGGGAATTTGACTGTCTTGTCGGCGTCAATCTTCTCCGCGAGGGTCTCGACCTGCCGGAAGTGGGGTTTATCGGCATTCTTGACGCGGACAAGGAAGGATTTCTTCGTTCAGAAACATCGCTTATCCAGATTATCGGCCGCGCGGCGAGAAATGTGAACGGCCGCGTTATTCTTTACGCGGATACTATTACCGGATCCATGAAGAGGGCGCTTGGCGAAACGGCGCGCCGGCGGGAAATCCAAATGGCGTATAATAAAACGCACGGTATTACGCCGAAAACAATCGAAAAGAGGATACACGACATAACGGAGCAGATGGAAAGCGTGCACGACAAAGCGGTCGCGGAGGAGCTTAAGACCGATACGGCAATATTCAAAGGAGACATCGAAAAGCTCATCAAATTCAAACAGAATCAGATGAACGAAGCGGTGAAAAAACTCGAATTCGAAACTGCCGCAATCCTCCGCGATGAGATCAAGGCGCTTTTGAAGGGTCGGGGATAAGAATATATCAAAGATAATCTAGAGCTTGTGAAAAAACTATTGACGTAGCGAGAATTCATGGTGCGAGGCGAAAATGCGGCGAGGAAAGCGAAGAATATTGTTGATATTTTGAGT
>JAKEFN010000101.1 GCA_022616085.1 bacterium | reverse complement strand
CCGTCTGAATTCGTCGCGGAGCGACGCGCATTTTTGCCAGCCAGCCCTGCCACGCCGCAAAGCGGCGCGGCTCTTTCCGAACGAGAAGTTTCTATCTGTGCCCAGGAGAGGACTCGAACCTCCACGCCTTGCGGCACTACCACCTCAAGGTAGCTTGGCTACCAGTTACAACACCTGGGCAATAAAACACCTGGAACAATAGAACACATTATATCCGAAAGCCGTGCGGCTTTCAACAGGGCACGACATGCAGAAAACGGGCACTTTGCCCGCTTATTCTGTCTCCGCTTCTTCCACCTTCTCCGCTTTTCCGAACGTTTTTTGCTTTTCTTCGAAGCGCGCCTTTTTCATTTTTCGGCGGATTTCTTTGGCGGTCTTGGTGCGGATGTAATAGAGTTTTGAACGGCGCGTTTTTGCCTGGCGCACCGGTTCAATCCGGTCGATAACCGGAGAGTAAAGCGGAAAAATTTTTTCCACCAGAACGCCGCTTGCCGTCTTCTGAACCGTAAATGTCGCGCCCGGCTCCGTGCCGTGGTTGCGGGAAAGAACCAAGCCTTCAAAAGATTGAAGCCGCATTTTCCCCTTCTCTTGAATTTTTATGAATACGCGCACGGTATCCCCCGCCCTGAACGAAAGATTTTTGCGTTCGGCAAGAAAAACCGGCTTGAATTCTTTGGTTATCGTGGTCATAACTGTCTCGTAAATCTATCATGTTTCTCCTCCTCCTGCAAGCCTTCCTGTTCGTCATCGTCTTTCACTTCAATAATCTCAAAATCCTCGGCTAGGAGGTCATCTTCGCTTTTAGAGAGCTCCCCTGCCCGAGCGGGAACGAACTTGTCCTTCCCGAAGATAAGCGCAAAGGATGCAAGGAGGGCAATTCCGCCAGCAATGAGCGCGTAATGCATCCAATTTCGAACAGAGAAACCGCCCTTATTTCCATCTCCCGAAAAAGAAGCGGCTTTTGCGGCATGCGAGGTGCTTGATCCGACAAAATTTTCTTCGCGATCTTCCGCCGCCTCGCTTCTGTCGTCCCACGATTTTTCATCCGAAAATTCTTTTTCCTCCGCGCGAAAGGATAGCTCTTCTTTCTTCAAAGGAAGAGAGGGTGCCGGCTCATACGAAACCGCTCCGGATGAAATCGCCGATGCGGAAAGAGGAGGAATGCCCGATGAAGCGCTTGCCTGGTTCGGAGCTCGGAGCGCCTCCGCCCCATTCGGATACAGAAGAGCGGTCGTATCCGAAGATCCGGATGAAAACCTTATCGTCTCATAAGAAAAAGACGCGCTCATTCCGGCAAGAACGGTCGTATGCGGAGGTATCCGAAACGCCGCATCGCCTTTCAAAAGTATCCAATCGGAAATATCAAACTCGTGTGACGATTCGTTAAAAACAATAACACGCCGCCCATCATCGGAGAGCGATGCCTGAAGCGGACTGACATGAACGACGACTCTGTCCGAATCAAAATATTTCCCGTTTGAGACGGTAAAATTCACCGTATATATGCCCTCGTAATTATAGGTATGCGAGACGATCGAGCCGCGCTCTACCGCGCCATCGCCGAAATTCCACGACATATCCGCCCCGTAGAGCGGCTCCCCAAGAAGGCCTTTCGCACTTCCCTCAAAAACAAGCCGCGCGCCGGCGACAGTGCGACGTTCGGGGGCTCCCGCTTCCGCTTCTATATTCGGCTCCTTTTCCGAAGATGATTCATGCCCGGAAGGGGCGCTCGGCGCATCCGGCTCATAGGTATTCTCGGCCGGCGGCGAGTCCCCATCAGATGAAGGGGGCGAGGACGGTTGGCTGGAATTCAAAGCGCGGGGAGTCGGGATGCCGGTCGCCCACGCACCGCCGATTTTCTGCATCGAATCCTTTGTCTCGTTGTCTCCAGCCGCCCATCCTCCCGAAAAATCAAGACGCTCAATCGTGTTTCCGGACGCATCTTTCAAAATCATAATCTCGCCCGCGTTTGAAAGCGCGCCGGTATAAATAATATCGGCCGCAACAGAACCGACCGTGTTATCATCCGTCCGTTCAAGAAGATAGAAACCGCCCGCAGAAATGGAGCCCGCAAGCGCAATATGTATCCCGCCATCCTCGGTTCCAAACGTAAAACCTTCAATGTCGACAGCGGATGAACCGCTGTTTCCAAGCTCAATCCACTCATCGTTTGCAGAAGCCGCTGTCCCCATCCACGCAATCTCGCTTACAAAAACCTCCGCAAACGCTGTGTGCGCCGGAAAAATGAAAAGCGATAAAAAAATTAGTATGCCTCGCATCCGAATATCCTAGCAAAAAATAACGGGAATCAAAGATTGACGGAAATATAAAAACCCTGCATTGTTTTATGCAGGATTTCGCTCGCGCGACGCAAGATATTGAAGCGCTTTTTCGAGAAGAAAGTCTTTGCCGCAAGATAACTCCGGCGTTTCTTTAAAAATAATATCCGGCGAAATGCCGATGTCATTCACAAGATGACCCTGGGGAGTCAGGTAATAATGGACGGTGTATACGAGTCTCGTCTTGTCGCGGAATGTATGCGTGCGCTGAACGGTTCCTTTACCATAGAGCATGTTCAAAAACTCTTGACTACTGCGAATTCATGTTGCGGGCTGCAAACGGCGGCTCGGAAAGCTCAAAATATCAACAATATTCTTCGCTTTCCT
>JAKEFN010000013.1 GCA_022616085.1 bacterium | reverse complement strand
GAATTCATGGTGCGAGGCGAAAATGCGGCGAGGAAAGCGAAGAATATTGTTGATATTTTGAGCTTTCCGAGCCGCCGTTTGCAGCCCGCAACATGAATTCGTAGTAGTCAAGAGTTTTTGAACATGCTCTAGACAAATCAAAATCATTCTGTTATTTTTTCGAAAGAAATATCATCCTAAAAAAGGAGAAACCCTTGGAAGAAAAACCGATCATTGCAAAATTCGGCGGAACATCGCTTAAAGATGCCGACCAAGTAAAAAAAGTTATCGACATCGTGAAATCAAACACGCGCCGCAGACATATCGTTGTTTCCGCACCTGACGGGATTACAGACCTTCTGTATATTCTGAATGAAGGGGGGAATATTGACTATTCGGCGGAGACTATAATAAATATCATCTCCCAAACATATTCAAAAATAATTGGCGGCCTCGGCATAGAATTCGATCTTGCGCCGCATATTGACTTCATAAAAAAAGTCGCGTGGAAAAAACAGGAAGTAGAGCTCCTCGCGAGCCGCGGCGAATATATAATGGCAAAAATTCTCGCCAAAGCGCTTGGCTTTGAATTCATCGATGCGGCGCGGATTATTTGCTTCAACCCGGACAAAACGGTCAACATGGAAGCGACCTGGAAACGAAGAAATGTGCTCCTGGAACAGACTGGCGGATGCGTCATCCCGGGATTCTACGGCGCCCTTCCGAGCGGCAGAATAATGACGTTCTCGCGGGGCGGGACGGATGTAACCGGTGCGGTAGTGTCATGGCAAGCAAGTGCCGAAGTATATGAAAAATACACAGACGTTTCCGGCCTCCATATGGCACACCCCGAAATTGTAAAAAATCCGAATATAATCGGGGTCGTAACCTATAAAGAACTTCGCGAGCTCTCATATATGGGAGCGAATGTGGTCCATGAAGACGCTCTTTTCCCGCTCCGCACAAAAAAAATTCCCATGAGAATCAGGAAGCTAGACGAGCCGGATAGTGACGGGACGCTTATCGTGCCTGATAATGATACGCGGGCGATCAGAAGAACGCCGGGTTCCCTTGTCGGGATCGCGGGACGCAAAGACTTCACAGTCATCACGCTTGAAAAAACTCGGATGAACCAACAGGTCGGATTCCTGCGCCGCGTGTGCGCCATTTTTGAAAAGCTCGGAATAAACATTGAACATATCCCGGGCGGTATTGATGCGGTGAGTATCATCGCCGATACCAAGGCGCTTGATAAAAATATTCAAAGATCGCACTTTGCCCGGTTTCTCACGGACAAAATCGCGCTTCCTTTGTTCAGATTATGCAACAAAAAAGCTCACAAGTGGCTTCTCCCTTTCCCCGAGAGAAAAATTAATTTAATCAGAAGAAAAATCCTTCAGGATCTTAAACCAGGCTCAATCATGGTAAAGCCTGGCATGGCGCTTATCTCGACAGTGGGGCATGATATGACTCATATGCCGGGAGTTGCGCTAAAAATTCTGGGTGCGATTGAATCCGCGGAGATTAATGTCCGCATGGTGAACCAAGGATCAAGCGCCCGGAGCATCATTGTCGGCGTGGAGAACAAGGATCTTGAACGCGCCATACGCGCCATTTACAAAGCATTTGTTGATGAACAAAACCGCGCCTAAACCGCGCGGATTTTTTTATTGAGAAAGAGTGCTTCCGATAAGAATACCATTTGCGAAATAAAAACCTGTCTCGCCGGAAGACAAAATATCATACGTTCTATCCCCTTCGTAAGAAACTCTCTCCGCCCCAATGATGCGCGAATGATCGTATATGTCGCCCTGTTTTAAATCCGCGATACGCCGCCCATCCGCTGTCGGATGCCCGGGAGAAACCAGGAGCTCGCGGCCGCCTTCAAGAACGAGACGAATCATGAAATGGCCACGGGGCGCCAGGGTCTCCCCTTTTTCAATAATTATCGCCGGAATACGCACACCGAAAGAATCCGCTGTCCAGACGGCATCGCCTTTTTTCAAATCTTCTACCGGATGAAGACCGTCCGGCGTATCAATGAGGGTGCCTTCGGAGAGGCAAATCGGGCAGGGGCGATTCAAATCCGTTGTTTTTGAAAATATCGCTTTTGTTCCTTCAATCCGAATGAGCGTCATCGTAACCGTGCAGCCGTTACTTGCGCTTTCACCGATTGCAAGCGTAATGGGAAATCCCTCCTCCCGCGCAATCGGATATTCCATAAAGTTCAAGCCGGTAACGTGGTCGGGGTAAATTTTCTCCACAAGAAGCGACCCTTCCCGATCGCCTTCCAAGAGCGAAACTTCCTCGTATGCAGGTTCCGGTTCAGGCGGCGGGGACGGAGGAATTGGAACAGGCACGGGCGTTGGCCGCGGCGATGGAGCCGGCGGCGGCATTGGCGCGGGGGTCGGCTCCGGCGGAACGACAGAAGGCGGCGCGGACTTTATGCCGAACTCAAAAATCGCCCGTTCCCATCCATAGTCGTAGCCAAAATAAAAACCGAACGCGAGGCCGAATGCCAAAGTAAGAATGATAGCCAAAGAAGCGGTTCGGTTATCCATATTAAAATAATATCATATTTTTTCTGATAGAACATTCAGAGGATATCTGCTATACTTTTGTGCATGTTACCGGAACGACTCGAAAAACCCTATGACTTTCGGGAAACCGAGGAGCGCATATATAAAAAATGGGAAGAAAGCGGCTACTTCAACCCCGACAATCTGCCCCCGCGGCACAAAGAGCCTTTTTCCATTATTATGCCGCCGCCGAATGTGACGGGTATTTTGCATATGGGGCACGCGGCAATGCTCGTTATTGAAGACATCATGATTCGATCTGAACGTATGCGCGGAAAGAAAACGCTCTGGCTTCCCGGAACCGATCACGCCGCTATCGCCACGCAATCAAAAGTAGAAAAAATCCTCGAAAAAGAAGGCATACGAAAACGCGATCTTACTCGCGATGAATTTTTTAAACGCGCAGAGCAGTTTGCGCAAGAAAGTCATGATACGATTGTAAACCAGGTTCGTAAAATGGGCGCATCGGTGGATTGGAGCCGCGAGGCATTTACACTAGATAAAAAACGCTCTCTTGCCGTACGCACGGCATTCAAACGAATGTATGAAGAGGGTCTCATATATCGTGGCAATAGAATAGTAAACTGGGATCCAAAAGGTCAGACAACAATATCAGATGATGAAGTGGAGCATAAAGAAACAAAGGGGAAACTCTATACGTTCAAATACTCGCATGACTTCCCTATCCCCATCGCCACCACGCGTCCGGAAACGAAAATCGGCGATACCGGCGTCGCGGTACACCCGAATGGAAAATGGAAAGAATACATCGGGAAACAATTTATGATAAAAGATTTTGTCGGATATGAACTCAATATAAAAATTATTGCGGACGAAAGTGTAGATGAAGGTTTTGGCACCGGAGCAGTCGGCCTCACTCCGGCTCACAGTCAAACAGACTGGCACATTGCCGAAAAAAATAATCTCCCCATAAAACAGGTCATCAATGGGCATGCAAAAATAAACTCAGGTCCTCTTGAAGGCAAGAAAACTTTGGAAGCAAGGGAAGAAATCGTAGAGTGGCTCAAAAAAAATAATCTTTTTGAGAAAGAAGAAGAAATGGTGCAAAATATTTCTGTTGCCGAAAGAAGCGGGGGTACAATCGAGCCGCTTCCCAAGCTCCAGTGGTTTATTGCCGTTAACAAAGAATTCACAAAGGAGGATGGCGGAAAAACAACTCTCAAGAAACTCATGCGCGAGGCGGTGGAGAGTGGCGCGATAAAAATCATTCCCGAACGGTTTGAGAAAATTTATTACCACTGGATAGACAACCTTCGCGATTGGTGCATCTCGCGGCAGATTTTGTATGGGCATCAAATACCGGTGTGGTATTGTTTGCTTTCAACGTGTACCGATAAAGAGATAATGTACAATCCACAAACGAACAGAATGGTAGTGCCGAGAAGTGAAAAAATAAAACCGATCGTCTCTATTGAAAAACCAGAAGGGTGTCCGAGATGCGGCGTCAAAGAATTACATCAAGACCCCGATACTCTCGACACGTGGTTCTCGTCCGGCCTTTGGACTTTCTCAACACTCGGCTGGCCCGATAAAAATTCTCTGGATTTGAAAAATTACCACCCGACTTCCGTTTTGGAAACGGGCTACGATATTTTGTTTTTCTGGGTGGCACGGATGATCCTTATGAGTGAGTACTTCCTGGGAGAAGTGCCGTTCAAAACAGTATATCTCCATGGTCTGGTGCGCGATGCGAAGGGGCAAAAGATGTCGAAATCGATCGGCAATATCGTTGATCCGATTGATATGATCGCAAAATACGGGGCCGACGCGACGCGGATGTCGCTTGTTATCGGTGCGCCAGCTGGAAGCGATATCAGTCTCTCCGAAGATAAAATCAAAGGATACAAGCATTTTGGCAACAAGCTTTGGAATATCGCGCGATTTATTCTTTTGCACACCGAAGAAATGGGCGATGAGAGCGGCCAACCCGCAACTTTAGCCTTAAAAGATAAAGAGTATATCGCTGAAATGGAAAATCTTATCCGCGACGTAACCGAAGCGCTCGCATCGTATCGATTCCATATCGCGGGCGAAGCGCTCTATCATTATGTGTGGCATACGCTCGCAGACAAAATTATCGAAGAAAGCAAGGCTGTATTTGCCGGAGATGACGAACTATTGAAAAAATCGCGCGCGCAAACCCTCGGCACGCTTCTTAGAAATTCTCTCCTTATGCTCCATCCTTTCATGCCTTTTATCACCGAAGAACTATGGAGCATCGCGCAAAAAAAAGACAGTGGAGAAACCGGAGAGACAAATAAGCCAAAATTACTCATAATAGAGTCATGGCCGCATCAGTCATAATGCCGGGCGATATTGTTTTTGCTTTTGCGGGAGGGCTCCTGCCAGCGCTTCTGTGGCTCTGGTTCTGGCTCAAAGAAGATACGCTGAATCCGGAACCCCGCGGCGTTATCATGAGAACGTTTATTGCGGGAATGGCCGCCATACCGTTCGCGATTTTTTTTGAAAAAATGGCGTTTGATGCGGGATTTGGCACGACCGTTCTCATCTTTGTCTGGGCCGCTATTGAAGAAATCTTCAAATTCGCCGCAGTATATATCGCCGCGCTTCGAAGCCGTTTCGCAGACGAAGCGGTCGACTGGGTGATCTACCCTATAACCGCCGCGCTCGGTTTCGCGGCGCTCGAAAATATGCTTTTTCTCTGGGGCGCGATCGAGAACGGCGAGGCGTTTTCGAGTGTGTTTCTCACCGGCAATCTCCGTTTCATCGGCGCGACGCTTCTCCATGTCGTCTCAAGCGCTAGTCTCGGCATCGCGTTTGCATTCGCCTACCACAAAAAGAAAAAAATACGCTTCGAGTATGCGCTCATCGGGATTTCCACCGCCATCATATTGCATACTCTCTTTAATCTTTTTATAATAGAACAAAGCAATGATGGACTTTTTCTTATTTTTTCTTTTGTCTGGGTTGTCGCGGTCGTGATTCTCGTATTATTTGAAAAAATAAAAAAAATAAAATAAAACGCTAACGATATGTCAAAAAAATCTTTTTGGACAAAACTTACCGGCGGAGAAGAAAATGAGCTTGCCGATGAATACGAATATGAAAACTCCGCGCCCCCCCTGTCCGGCGCGAAAGACGAAAAAAAAGACTGGATTCCTGTCCGCGAAGAAAGCGACGGACAGCTTACGGTGGATGTCTATCAAACCCCCGAGAGCATCATTTTAGAAACGATGGTTGCCGGCGTGCGCCCCGACGAACTTTCCATCAATATCACGCGCGATATGGTAACCATAAAAGGCAGGCGCGAACGCTCGCATAGCATTTCCGATGACAACTATTTCTACCAAGAACTGTACTGGGGGTCTTTCTCCCGCACCATCCTCCTTCCCGCCGAAGTCGATCCCGACGCCGCCGAAGCAGTCGAGAAACACGGCTTCATGGTCATACGGCTTCCCAAAATCAAAAAAGACAAAGTTCATGCGCTTCGAGTGAAGTCAGTCTGATAAAAAAATGGAGAGCGCGATGCCCTCCTTGTCTCCTATTTCCTTTTATTATCAGCTCTGTCCTGTTCGATCTTTTCCAAATATTCTTTTGCGACCCCTGTCACATAATGTCCGGTAAAAATTGAAGTCTCGAATTGTTGCAGTGCGGGATTGCCTTCGGCAACCGCTTTTTCCAAATCGGCGAGATCTCCATATATGAGCGTATCCGCCCCAATATAATTCTTCACGTCCTCGATGCTTTTTTCTGCGGCGATAAGTTCCTTCGCTGATGGCATGTCGATGCCGTATATGTTTGGAAACCGTATGGGAGGAGCCGCGGAAACAAAATGGACCTGCTTCGCGCCGACATGCCGGACCATTTCTATTATTTTTTTGGATGTTGTGCCGCGCACGATCGAGTCGTCCACCAACATGACATTTTTTCCTCTGAATTCCAGCTCCATGGGATTCAGTTTGCGCCGGACGGATGCTTCGCGCTCCTTCTGGCGCGGCATGATAAACGTCCTCGGCATATAACGGTTTTTCACGAATCCTTCCCGGTATGTGATGCCAAGCGCAAGCGCCATCTCGACGGCAATATCGCGGCTTGTGTCGGGGACGGGGATAACGACGTCAACCGAGAGACCGCGGTACTCTTTCTTTATTTTTTCAGCCAAAAAGAGCCCCATACGCATCCGCGCCTTTTTGACGGACACGTTCTCTATGAGAGAATCCGGCCGCGCAAGATATACATACTCAAAGATGCATGGCGTATGCGAAACGCCGCCTTCATACAGAGACGCGGACACCGTGCCGTCCATTGAAATAAAAACCGCTTCCCCCGGCGCAATATCACGCTCAAGACGAAAACCATTTACCGATAGCGCGACAGACTCCGACGCAAACATATATTCAGACCCTTCCGGCAGATCTCTCCTTCCGTAGCAGAGCGGACGTATGCCGTGCGAATCGCGGAAACCGACGATTCCCTTTCCGTTTATCATAGCGACCGCGGCGTATGCTCCGATGACTCTCTTGTGAACGCGCTCCGCGGCGCGAAAAATTTCCGCCGCAGACGCGCGTCCTCCTTGCATTGCAAGCTCATGCGCAAACACATTTAAAAGAACCTCTGAATCCGAATTCGTGACAACGAACCGGCGGTCATCGCGCCATACTTCCCTTTTGAGCCTATCTGTATTGGTAAGATTTCCATTATGCGCGAGAGAAATACCATACGGAGAATTGACAAAAAACGGTTGCCCCTGCATCGCCGTATTCGCCATGTCTCCCGCCGTCGGATATCTCACATGTCCGATTCCCATAGTGCCGCCGGAAAGCCGTCTTATGTGCTTTTTCTTGAACACGTCCCTTACTTGTCCGACGTCTTTTCGCAACACATATGGATGTTCCCTTTCACGGCCATAGGTCGCCATGCCTGCCGCATCCTGCCCGCGATGCTGTAAAACAATAAGAGCGTCATAAAGATCAGGCACACAGTCGCCTTTATTGACGATGCCGACAATTCCGCACATATTTCCCTCCTCGTAATATCCTCAAAAGACATCTTCAAACTGCCTCCATAATACCTATATTCTAAAAAAACACAAAAGTTATCCACTTTTTTATCATATTCAATTTCGATCTTTCAAACTGCCGGATTCCTACTCCCCCATTTTGGGGATCTCACCATTGCCGCGCGCGTCAGAAAGGGGCAGGGTGCCTTCTCTCGGCTCAAGAGGCATATGGTAATGGGCGCATGTCTCCGATTCGCAATTTTTGGGGACATCGGATACTCCTCCGCACCCTCCGGTGCATACATAGTAGATCATGTTTTTGAAAACAATTGAATTAAAGATAAATCAACTCGACCTTTTTGCGGCCCGGCGCACTGTTTCCGTTACCGCCTTTTCCTTTCGCACGTTTTCATCATGTTCATAGCGCTTCCCCGGCCCGAAATAAGGGAGCTTGCCTTTTTTACCGCCGATTCTTATTTTTTTCTCCATGGTTTCAGTATATCACATGCCGTAGAGGGGGCACTTCGCATGATCATGCCTCCGAGCCGGACAATATTTTCGCCCATATTCTATAATGAGATAAGTTGCCATAAACCAGTCCTTCCTGGGGATAACTTCCATAAGATCGCGCTCTATTTTGTCGGGATCGCGCTTATCCGACAAGCCGTAGACATTCGCAAAACGCCGCACATGCGTATCGACTGCGATACCCTCCGTAATGCCGAACGCGTTCCCGAGAACGACGTTTGCGGTTTTTCGCGCAACGCCCGGGAGCGCGGTGAGCTCCTCCATGGTATGGGGGACTTTTTCGCGATGCTTGTCTTTTATTATCTTTGCCGCAGCGAGAATATTCTTCGTTTTGTTGCGATAAAAACCGGTAGACCTGATATCCTGCTCGAATACGCGCGGATTCGCGCGCACATAATCATTGAGTGTTTTGTATTTGTTGAAAAGTCCCTCCGTTACTTCATTAACCTTCTTATCGGTGCACTGCGCAGAGAGCATGACTGCGACAAGAAGCTCCCAATCATTCGAGTAGTTGAGAACCATCTTTGCATGAGGAAAGAGCCCCCTAAGTCTCCGGAGCATTTTTTGCGCCCGTTTTTTGCGGCGTTCAATTGAATTCTTTTTTTCCACTGCTATTCCACCATCGTGCTTACGCGAAACGCTTGCGTAAGCTCCTTGCCGTCGCTCCCCGCAAACGGAAGATCTTTCTCATAGTTGAATTCATCATCGCCATCATCCGCATGAATGGTTGCATAATAGGTCCCGCCCTCCGTGGTTCCGCGCAGAAGTTCGATAGACGCGTCGGTATAGGTTCCGGCGCGGAAACGCGAGGCGCCAAGAATGCTTCCGGGTGTGCCCGGTGCGGCGGGGTTGTCTTCACGAATCGAAACCCACGAATCTTTTCCGACCTCCACACTGGGAAGCGTCACAACGCGGCCGGGGAATTGATCTCCGACAGTGATATTAAAACCTCCCGAAACCATTACAGAAGAAGGTTTCTTCTCGCCTCCCGTCATTTGAGAGCCCTCTTCATTCTTCATCATACCCTCTCCTTCTTCCCCGTCCGGAATAGAGCCGAATATATCTTCAGTTGTGGATGCTGTTTTACTTTCACGAGCATCCTCTTTATCTCCCAGTATCCAACTGATATCAAGACCGACAAAAAATCCGACAATAAAAGCGACAACAATCGCCACAAGGTTATATTTCTTATTGGTATTTTTTTCCATATTGCACATAGTATAACAATAAGAAAAAAATAGTAAACGTTCCAGCGTAAACGCAACACGAGAGAAAAAGAGCTGTCAACGCGCCACGGGCGCTTGCCTTTAACAGCCATTTCTTTATACTTTTGGAAGAAAAGGAGAAAAATTGAATATATTTAGGAAAAAGAGAGGAAAGGAAATGAAAAAACCCCTTCTTATACCAAATAATCCGTGCTTTAGCTCCGGACCGACCGCGAAGCCTCCCAGGCATGGCGACCGGCTGAAAAGCCTCGCTAGCGCGTCTCGCGTTTTTGGGCGTTCGCACCGCGCAGGAGATTGCAAAAAAGTATTCCGCGACATTGTTACGCTTCACCGCGATATTTTGTCCATTCCCGACGAATTTGAGATCGGACTCTTTACCGGATCGAACTCGTGCGCATTCGAAACCGCGCTCTGGAATCTCTTGGGGCCGCGAATCGTCGTCGTTCTGGTCTCCGGCGGATTCGGGGAAATTTGGTGGCATGACGTTCACAAAGAGCTCCGTCTAAGCGCGCAAAAAAGCGTATACGGATCCCCGGGGGTCTATCCCATCGTGGAAGACGTAAACCGCGAAGCGGATATCGTCGTCGTATGGAATGAAACGACAACGGGAGTCTGGATGCCCGAGGGAGTAGAATGGCTTCCTCGCGGCAGAAGCGGGCTTGTTCTCTCTGATGCGACATCGGCGGTTTTCTGCCGCGACATTCCGTGGCGCGATATGGACATTGTCACCTGGTCGCCGCAAAAAGCGATCGGCGGAGAAGCGGCATTCGGGCTTCTCGCACTCTCTCCCTGTGCGCTTGACCGCATTGCCCGCTACAAGCCGGAACGCCCGCTTCCCCGCATCATGCGGCTTCGAAACCAAGACGGCTCTTTCAACGAGAATCCTTTTCACGAACGGCTCCTCAATACGGCATCTATGGCCGCTTCTCTCGACAGCCTTGCGGCGCTTCTGTGGGCGAAGGAAGTCGGGAGAGAAAAATTGAAAGAAAAAATGGAACAAAACTATCGCGCGCTCTCGGAGTGGGTGGAACAATCAGATTGGATAAAATTCGCGGTATCAGACGAAGCGATGCGCTCGCACGCATCCGTAACGCTTACTATTACAGATCGGGAATTTCTTGCGAAAAACGCGCAACAAAAAAACACACTGATCAAATCGCTCTGCGGACTCCTTGAAGGCGAGCGCATGGCGTATGATGTCGAAAATCACCCGTCCGCCGAACCAGGACTTCGCATCTGGTGCGGACCGACTGTCGAGACGGAAAACATAGTCCGGCTCGGCCCCTGCCTCGACTTCGCATGGAATAAAATATAAAAAACATCCTAAGCCGCTTCTGTAGCGGCTTTTTTCAAGAATCAAAAGTATTGGTGCAGTATTCTATAGACATCCAATATATCGCGGTAATGGGGACGCTCACGATATTTTCTAAAAAAGTGTGCTCTGATATTTTCTCAGTCGACCGGCACTACGGGTTGTTGTCTCTAGAGCTTGTGAAAAAACTATTGACGTAGCGAGAATTCATGGTGCGAGGCGAAAATGCGGCGAGGAAAGCGAAGAATATTGTTGATATTTTGAGCTT
>JAKEFN010000100.1 GCA_022616085.1 bacterium | reverse complement strand
GGCCGATACCGGAAGGGTCGCAGGAATCGCTGACGGAATTCCTGCCTTCAATTTTGCCACTTCTTGGATTGGATCTCCCCGTCGCGCTCGCGTGGCGCACGGAATTTGGTGAAAATGTAATGCGCGCGGCGAAAGAGAGTGCGGACAGCAACGGCATTCTCGTCGATGAAATGCAGAACGTCAGACTTATGTTTGACGGCGAGCATTTCGTCGTTCGACGAATTCCAAAGTTATGAGACTCATCCCCCATCCGTTTGGATGGGGTTTTTGCTTTTATTGTCCTTATTCTCATTTTGATATACTATTCATAAATTATTATTCATCTTTTAAGACTATGAACAGCGTTGTGCATTTTGAAATTCCGTTTGACGATCAGAAACGGGCGGAAAAATTTTATAAAAAACTATTCGGATGGAACCTCGTTTCCGTGCCGGATATGAGCTACACCATCGCGCAAACCGCGGAGACGAGCAAGGCAGGCATGCCGAAGAAAAGGGGCGCCATAAACGGCGGGATGTTTAAGAGAGGAGGCAAGGCCTCACGGACGCCAGTCATCGTCATTGACGTTCCGAATATCAAAAACCACCTTGCGCGAATCGAAAAAGCCGGAGGAAAAATCACCATGCCGATGTATCCTGTCGGCGATATGGGGCTTTATGCACAAGTCAAAGACACTGAAGGAAATATTATCGGCGTCTGGCAGACGTTAAAAAAGAAGTGATAAAAATAATCAAAAGCGATATACCCGCCGAGGCGGCCGGAGCGGCGCTTTCGGAACTGCTCGAAGAAAATAAAGACAAGCCGGTATTTCTCCTTCTCTCTGGAGGGACCGCTTTTGAATTACTCCAGTTTGTTCCGGAAATGTGCTTCGGAAGCACGCAGACGATTGCCATGCTTGATGAGCGATACGGCGTGACGCCCGAAAATCGGAATTTTTCGGCGTTTGAAAAAACGACATTCTGTAAAAATGCCGGGGAAGCAGGTGTTTCTATCGTAGATACGCGCGAGACGCCGGACAAATCGCTTGAAGAGACGGCGCGCCAGTTTGAAGAATTACTCAAAAATTGGACACAGGAGAACAAAAACGGTACCATTATTGCCACAATGGGAATAGGGCAGGATGGCCATACGGCGGGAATCATGCCTTATCCCGAAGACGCGGAAAAGTTCCGCACTTTATTTGAAGGAGAGAGCTGGGCTGTCGGTTATGATGCGGGATCAAAAAATGAATTTTCGAGGCGCATCACCGTTACAAACGCTTTTCTGCGCAACCGCGTAAACCACGCGATCGTCTACGCTGTCGGAGACCACAAAAAAGAAGCGCTTAAAAAAATTGCCGCGAAAGATGGCTCTCTTGCCGAAACTCCCGCTCGAATCATGAAAGAAATGAAAAATGCAGTAATTTTTACAAATATCGCATGAACGCAATCTCCATAAAAAATCTCAAAAAAACCTATGCAACCGGCGTTCATGCGCTTAAGGGTGTTTCGCTTGAGATTCCGTCTGGAGATTTTTTCGGACTTCTCGGCCCAAACGGCGCGGGAAAAACAACGCTCATCGGCATAATCTCCGGTCTTGTCAACAAAACGTCCGGGAATGTTTCGGTTGCGGGTTTCGATATAGACAAAAATCCGGAAAACGGCCGGATGACCATTGGTGTTGTTCCGCAGGAGTTCAATCTAAGCATATTTGAAAAAGTATTTGATATTGTCGTTGACCAGGCGGGATATTACGGCGTGCCGCGAAAAAAAGCTTTTGTGTCGGCAGAAAAATATTTAAGAGCGCTCGGTCTTTGGGAAAAGCGGGATCAAAAAGCGATCGCGCTCTCCGGCGGCATGAAGCGGCGGCTCATGATCGCCCGCGCGCTGATTCACGAGCCGCAGATACTTATTCTCGACGAACCGACCGCAGGGGTTGATGTGGAGCTTCGGCGCGGGATGTGGGATTTCCTCACAAAATTAAACAGCGAGGGCGTTACCATCATTCTCACCACCCATTATCTTGAAGAAGCGGAACGTCTTGCAAAACAGCTTGCCATCATTGATCATGGAGAAATAATCGAAAAAGGTTCAGTCAAAGAGCTTGTGAAAAAACTCGATATTCAGCCGTTCGCATTCGACCTTGAAAAAAGAATCACGGCTGAAACCCTCTCGCATCTTCGCGAGTTCGATGCGCGCGCGCTTGACGAGGACACCATTGAAGTGCGGCTCCCCAAAAACAGAAGCGTCAATGACGTATTCCATGCGTTTGACCGCGGGGAAATCAGAGTCAAAAACATGCGGACGAGCGCAAACAGGCTTGAAGAGCTTTTTCTTAATCTCACCAAAAAATCATGAGTGCGGAAAAATTATGGATTTGTTTCTATACGATTGTGCGGAAGGAGATTATCCGTATTTTTCGCGTATGGACGCAGACATTCGTGCCCCCGGTCATCACCACAACGCTCTATTTTCTTATTTTCGGAAACCTTATCGGATCGCAGATTGAAGCGATGAACGGCGTATCGTATGTAGAGTTTATCGTCCCGGGCCTCATTCTTATGTCCGTGCTCACCAACTCATTTCAGAGTTCCGCGATCGCTTTCTTTATGGCAAAATTCCAGAAAAGCATAGAAGAAATTCTTGTCTCCCCCACCCCGCCGTGGATAATAGTCGCGGGTTATGTTACCGGCGGAGTGGTTCGCGGCGTTATCACGGGCGTCTTGGTATATCTCGTCTCGCTTGTTTTCGCGCCGGTTTCCTTATCGCATATCGGTTCGGTTATTTCCTTTTTCCTTCTCACGTCGATATTTTTCGCTACGCTTGGCCTTATAAACGGCGTGTATGCAAAAAATTTTGACCAGATAAGCATTATACCGACGTTTGTCTTGACGCCCTTAACCTACCTTGGCGGCGTATTTTACTCAATCTCGCTTCTTCCCCCTCTTTGGGAAGGACTCTCAAAACTCAACCCTATTCTCTATATGGTGAACGGTTTTCGTTATGGACTCCTCGGCACATCCGATGTTCCGATCGGGGGAAGCGCGCTTTTTCTTTTCATTATTACCGCATGCGCGCTCTGGCTTGTGTTCCGGCTTGTGAAAAAAGGCACGGGGCTTCGGGCATAAAAAAGCCGGACGATTGTCCGGCTTCAACACGATCTGAAAATTTTTCGATCATCCGCGAACTATTTCTGCGGGATCAAAGTCGTCCGCCTGGTTGACCAGTATGACAAAATAATCCGATTCAATCATGGTGAGAACGTCCGATGCGTCCAATAGGGATTCTGCCGCCGCCTTCTCATAATCATTTTCGTGGAAAATAACTTTTTCTTTCACCGCCTTTCGAAGCACGGCTCTGATCGGCGTCGCATCATCCTCAAGATCAAAAGCGCGCGAAAGAAGAGCTGCAAACTGATTCTCATTCTTCGGAACGTATACGCCCTGGATCAGACGATCGCGCGCGGGCGAATGCGCAAGAAGTATTCCAGCCGCCGCAGTTTTTGCGGAGTCAGACGTTTTCTCCAATACGCGCCCGTATGGAAGAACGATTCCGCGGCAGAGCCATGCGAGCATCTTCCGCATGGGAGATACTGCCCCGAAATTCCGAAGAAACTCGTGAAGCGCCTCTTCCGCGTCAAAAAGCAAATCATCGCAGGCAAGCTCGACAAGCGGGAGATCATTGTCAGGAGAGCCGTCGTCGCGCCATTTTTTTATGGTTGCCATGGCGATTGTGAGCGAACTAACCATATCCGCAAGCCGTCCCGAGAGCATTTCCTCCCGCTTAATACCGCTTCCAAGAGCCATGTATGCCGCTTCGGAAATAAATGCAAACGACGCGGCGAGCCTGTTTATGTGCTTCATATAACGGGCGACCTTTCGCCTTTTTTCCATAATGGGTCCCCATGAGAGCCTCCCATTTAAAAGCGATCGGAAGAGCGCGCGCCATGGAAGCCCACGTGCGTAACGCGCGTGGTCTCGGAGGATGCCCGCAAATACTCCATGCGTGTCTATCCCATCAAGCGAACGTATGATATCAATCTCGCGCTTGAGAAACGGATGGCACCGAAAAAGGCCCTGTCCGTAGATTATGAGTCCCCGTGCGACCGCATTTGACCCTTCTACCGCGCGGGCCATGCGCGTTGTGGTGTCTTTTGCGTCGATGAGATTGCTCGGGCCTTTCATAACAGCCCGCCCGCCATGCACATCGCACGCATTCGCCGCAACTGCGCTTAACTTTTCTGTGGCGGCATACTTCGCGATTGCCGAAAGCACGCTCGGTTTCTTTCCATCGTCAACCGCGGCAGTGCCGGCTGTGCGGAGCGCATCGATGGCGTATGTGTGCGCCGCCATATATGCAAGTTTTTCCGCCACTCCGCCAAAATATCCGATCGGCTGATTGAACTGTTTCCTCACGCGCGCGTAGGATCCGGAAAGGAAGCAGAGGAGTTTCGCTCCTGCGACCGATACCGCCGGAAGCGATATCATCCGCCCGACGGACAAACACTCCATGAGCATTTTCCAGCCTTTGCCGGCATGCGCCTCTCCCCCGATAATCCACGAAAGGGGAACAAAAACGTCGTTCCCTTTTGTCGGACCGTTTGGGAGCGCCTCTACGCCCGCGGGAAGATGAAGCCGCCCGCGGATGACGCCCGGATGATCGGTCGGGATGAGTGCAAGTGTAATACCGAGAAAATCATTTTCTCCGACACGTTCTTTGTTCGGGAGAAGATGATCAGGGTCATAGAGCTTGAATGCAAGTCCCATAACCGTCGCCACCGGAAGAAGCGTGATATAACGCTTGTCCCATGTAAGCCGCATGCCGAGCACGCGCTTCCCTTGATAGTCGCCGTAGCAAACAATGCCGAAACTTTTTCCGCCGGCCGCATCGCACCCCGCTTCCGGCTCCGTCAGCGCAAAACACGGTATTTCTCGGCCTCGCGCAAGACGCGGAAGGTAATATTTCTTCTGTTCGTCCGTTCCGGAATGAAGCAGGAGTTCGGCTGGACCGAGCGAATTCGGAACCATGACGACCATGGCGACGGTGAGGGAGCGCGTTGCGATTTTCCCGACAATGGCGGAATGGGCATACGCGGAAAATTGAAGGCCGCCGTATTTTTTTGGAATGATTATGCCGAAAAAACCGTTCTCGCGAAGGAATTGCCAAATTTCTTCGGGAATTTTTCGCGTCTCGCTTATTTTCCAGTCATCTATCATCTCGCAGAGGTCACAAACCGGTCCATCGAAAAAAGCTTTTTCTTCTGGCGAGAATTTTTGTTTTTTGGAAGAAAAAAATTCATCCCAGCGCGGCTCTCCGACAAAAATACCGCCTTCGAGATCGGAACTCTCGCCCGCCTCAAGCGCTTCACGCTCCGTCTGCGACATGCGGGAAGCGTTTTTTTTGACGAACGAAAAAATCTCTGAAACGATGAATTTTTTAAGGGGCGCTACATAGCGGAGCAGAACACCTGCGAGACCTGATAAAAGAGTAACGAAAAGAAGGACGACCAAAGAAATCAAGCATCGTAGCAGACTCATGAAGACTCTCCTTTGCTCTGTTTAGAACAATTTGTCTAGCGGAAGTTTAAACTGCGCCCCCCAAAAAATCAAGGCTCCGCTCTCCGTTTCCGTCAATCTAATTTATCTCTCGCCAGTATATAACCGAAAAGAAAATCTATACGTGGCACTCGATGCACCGCGCGAGCGCGAGCGCGCCCCAGAGTCCCCCGTCATCCTTGAGCGATGCTTTTACGATCTCCGGATGTTCGGGAAAAATTTTGAGATACTCGTTCAAATATTCTTTCGTCTTTTCAAGCGAAATAGAAGGGTTTCCCACCATCATCGAACCGCCGAGAACGACGATGTCAGGCGACCAATGGACGATTGTATTATTGAGTCCCGCCGCAAGCCATTTAGGGTTCACGTCGTCCCATATTTTTCTGTCGGAAACTTCATACGGCTCTTCGTTGTAGCGTTCTTTCAAAGATCTTCCCGAAATATGATCCTCGAGATAAATTCCTCTACAGTCCGGGCACGCTGTTTTGTCCATGTCGATTATCTGCCAGCCGGGCTCAAAACCGAACGCGGACGCGTCAATCTTCCCGTCCACAATCCGCGTTCCGCCGACTCCGGTGCTCACCGTCATATATACGACGATTGATTTTTCTTTCCCCGCTCCGAAGACCGCCTCGCCCAAACCCACAACGGCGGCATCGTTGCGCACTTCCACAGGCGCTCCTGAAATATGCTCCAATTTTTCTTTAAGCGGGACATCCTTCCATTTCGGCAAATTCGGACTTTTGACAAGTATATCCCCGCTCCGGTTAAAAACTCCCGCTATACCCCCTGCCATTCCATCTATTTTCTCTCCGCGCGCAAGTTCTTTGATCACACGCTCCATTTCCGGCAAAGCATCCTCAAATAATGGCGGTGTCGGGACTTTGACCGGTTCGCCAAAATTCTCGGAATCCTCCGCCCGCGCAAATCGCATCTTTGTGCCTCCGATGTCGAATAGAATAAACATAATTTTATTATTCGCTTCCTCCCATAACTTTCATTGCATCTAATAATATTGCATTTGCAAGATTTTGAGAATGGTTAGTCAGACACTGCTTATGCACAAAAGATAAAAGGTCATCTTTTGAAATACCGAGATCTTTCATAACGGGTTTTATTTTTTTTCCCTCTCGCGGTCTCCACTTGATAATTTAAAAGCAAGCGGTGTTTATCAGGGCGATCCGTTTTCAATTTTTGCGCTTTAAACCAGTTTGCCAATTCCTCGTTAAGTTTTTTAGGATGAGGAACACCCGGTTTCTTCGCAGATAAAATTTTTTCAGGAATATTGTTGTATGACAGCTCTATTTTAATGCCATCCTTTTCAAACGATATATCGTCATGGTCGTGTGTTTCGTATTCAAAAAAAGGCCGCCTCAATCGTTCACGGACATCTTCCAGTCCTTCCTCACTTTCTTCAAACGACTCTTTTTTTGAACCAAAATAATTTTTTTTCTGTTCATAAGAAATGCTGTCTCCATGTCCATTTTCTGTAATCAATCGTTCGTTCATATTCAAATATTATATCGGATTTTCACTGCAAAACAAAAAGCGGCTTGTCTCACCGCTTTCAAATTTTCCTAGAGCTTGTGAAAAAACTATTGACGTAGCGAGAATTCATGGTGCGAGGCGAAAATGCGGCGAGGAAAGCGAAGAATATTGTTGATATTTTGAGT
>JAKEFN010000099.1 GCA_022616085.1 bacterium | reverse complement strand
TTCATGTTGCGGGCTGCAAACGACGGCTCGGAAAGACTCAAAATATCAACAATATTCTTCGCTTTCCTCGCCGCATTTTCGCCTCGCACCATGAATTCTCGCTATGTCAATAGTTTTTTCACAAGCTCTAGAGCATGTTTAAAAACTCTTGGCTACTGCGAATTCATGTTACGGGCTGCAAACGACGATTCGGAAAGACTCAAAATATCAACAATATTTCTCGCTTTCCTCGCCGCATTTTCGCCTCGCAACATGAATTCTCGCTATGTCAATAGTTTTTTCACATGCTCTACCGGCGATCTTCTTCGTCCCGCGCAAACCTAATCGTTCGTCCCCAAAGTTCGTATAGAGCTGGCTCTTCAGGCGCAAAAATTTTTCCGTCTTGAATGAGCATATGCCGCGAGGGCGATTATTGCGACGAGCGTTAGAAGCGCCCCAAATTTCGAATACCACGTGACCGCGCCCCACTCAATGTTTTTCATAATTTCATTATTTCATATCTGAACTTGTGTGCAATGCGGACAATGCGTATAACATGGGGCGGTGTCAAAACGGAATGGCGCAAGAAACTCTCGTATGATACTTTAGAGAGAGAGTTATTTTAATTTCGCCAAAGAAGAGAGGTGGTAGAGTGGATAACGAGATTGATACGAAAAGAAGGCTTCCAAGCGAGATTTTTACGGATCATTTTGAGACGATTGAAAAAGAAAATTGGTCCGGCACCGTGCTTGAGTTTTTTGATCTAATTTATGGTGACATCAGCGTTCGACCCCTGGCGGAGCCGATCTCGAGGCGTATCGCGGATTCGCTCGCCATGGATGGCATGATAAGCGCGCGAGAGCCGCAACGGATAGGGGGAGGGGTTTTCGATCAGCGGCGTGAGCGTCTTAGGGTTTTGTATAGGGACGACTTTGAAATCCCCAAGTTTCTTGCCGAGCAGTTTTACGGCATGCCGCGTGAACTCCGGGCGATTCTTGACCACTTTAAAACCGCAGGTGCCGGCGGAGAAAACAGCCAGCGAGCGCTTATTATTGTCGGGCCGACCGATTCGGGGAAGAGCGATATTGCAGAGGCGATTCTCTGGGCGCTCAAACACTATCGGAACGGTGTTTTTTTCGCGCTCAAGGATTCTCCGTCATATGAGGATCCATGCCGCATAATACCTCCCGAAGTGCGTGAAAAATGGAAAAATGAGTGCTCGTTTGATATAACGGGAAGGCCATACGGAACAACCGCGGCATGCGGAGACACGCTGAAGAAAAAAACAGAAGCGGCCTACGGCTGGCCAGGCGCCAATGGACACATGCGCATACATTCCGGAAACAGGGGAGACGCGATAGTTGTAACACGGCGCTACGAAGAAGGCGTCGGCATTCAGACGGTTGGGAGAGGCAAAAATGGAGGAACCGACAAAGACGATATCGTGAACGCGATTCTCAAGTGCCCGGACGGAGTTGTGCATATTGTTGAGATGTGCAATCCCGCGCGCGGCGATGCGGCCGAATTTCTTTACCCGCTTTTGACCGCGACAAAAGACCGATTTATCGTTCGCGATGGCGGAGTAACAAGCGTGGGTGCCGCAATTATCGGAACAACGACCATTGATCATTTCAAAAGATTCATGGATTCCGATGAGAAAAGCGGCTGGGGCGTCCGGTTCAATGTCGTGATGGTCCGCTATGCGCTCTCATATGACGACGAGCGGGATATTTTGAAAAAAATAATACAGAAATCGGGTTACGCCAATTATCCCCGCATCAGGTATGCGCGCACGGTGCTCTCGCTTTTTTCCGTATTGTCGCGGCTCAAAAAAAGCAACCTCTGCAACAGTCTGGAGGTGAAGCTTTATCTCTATAACGGCCAGACGGTGGAACGCAAGTCAAACGCAACGGACCCCGAAGAACTCAAAAAAGAATGCGGCTACACGGAAGGCCTCGATGGACTCTCTCCCACCATGATGGTTACGCTCTATGAGCGCGTCGCGGCAAAGTATGGCTATGTAGATGCGATTTATCTCATGGAAGAGATGCGGCTTTTTATCAAGGAAAAATTCGGCGAAGCGAAAGAGAACAAAGAGGAGCGCGATCGGTATCAATATATCTTAGGGAGCATTGTCCGCCCCATATACAACCGATGGCTTATGAAAGACCTCCTCGCGTCTTTCGTGATTGATATGGAAGAAACGCATAGGGAAATGTATGACCGGTATAACAAAGAGCTTGATTTTCTGCAGAGCGGGCATATGCTCATTGACCCATTAAACAACGCGGAACAGAAACCCAATGACGATTATGTGAAAAGGGTTGAGAAGCACGCGGGTTGCGTCTCAAACGACGACCACAAGGCGTTTCGCCAAAGATTCGGGAATTTCGTGCTTGAGAGGATGAGAAAAAAGGAGCGTTTACACCATCGAAGTTTCGAAGAGCTCTCCGATGCGCTGGACGCCCTCATCCTTGAAGAAAAAAAAGCGGAAATTCAGCATCTCTTTACAGCTGATACTTTGGATGTTTCAGACAGCGCGAAACGCGATGCCATGAAGAAAAAACTTCTGGAAGAAATGGGTTATGACCGGCACCCCAATGCGCTTCCTCATCTGCTACAATATATCAAAAAGAAAGGCGGTTTGTTTGATTGACCGCCAATAGCAATAAAAATCCCTCCGAATATCGGAGGGTTTTTTTAACCCCGTGCCGCTATGGGCACGAAATTGTCTTCGTTTTTTTCTTATCGTCAATTGTTTGAAGCACGATCGGACGGCGCCATAGCGTATGCATATATTTCAATACATGCGCCGCATAGTTCGGATCAAGCCCCCTGCCGTCTGTTTTATGGTCGTGCACAAGCTCGAGCGACCCGTCTTCGTGTATGCGATCCGCATAGACGCGCGGACATCCGAAGTTGTATTTCTTTTTGAGAATATGTTCGTGAATGTCGCCGATGTCGGAATCGACGACTATTATGCTCCCATCCTCTTTTTCTTTATAGATAAAAAGTTTGAGCGCATCCGCGAGGTCTTTCGTCAGGTAGTTCCGAACGAAGCTGAAATCGTCATCGTTCGCGCGCACTCTGAAGGCGTCCTTCTCGCCGTATTCCTTGAAAATGTGCTCCCACAATGCAAACCCGACATGATATGGATTGAGATTAAGCGCCGCTTCTTTTTCTCCCGCATACGGCCGGACGACCGCGGAGTGCGCTCGGACAGCATCCACATAGATGTCGTTCGGAAGGAAATCCGCTTCGCGCATAAGCCGCGCATGCCAGTATGATGCCCACCCTTCATTCATAATCTGGCAATCAAAAATAGGCTTGAAATAGAATGATTCTTCGCGAACCATGAGAAAAATATCCTGTTCCCAGTCCATGGTTTCGGGTCCGTAATTGGCGACAAACCACAGAAGATCCCGTTCTGGATTCGGGGGAGTTGGCAGACGTTTTTGTTCCGCGTTTTCTGTCTTGGGAGGATTTTCGCCGGGAAGTTTTTCAAATCGTTCTCGGAACACGTTTTCTTCTCGGGGATCCCCCTTTTTTTCTCTTTCTGTCGGATATTTTTTTCGCACAAGGGGTTTTTGCATATCTATATGCTGTTCAAGCGCAAGCGCCGCATCAAGCACCTGCTCCACCCGCACCCTGCCGTATCGCATGACGAGTTCATCGATATATTTTGCGTGCGCGGCCGCTTGTTCTACGATATGATACCCGACCTGTTCCTGGCTTCTTTTGAACAGAGCGTTATTTTTCGAAAAATCCGCGTGCCCGAGAACATGCGCGGTCACGAGGATGTTTTCAGCAAGCGAGTTGGTATCGGCAAGGTATGCGTGGCCGGGATTCCCCGGATACACGACTTCAAATATCCGCGAATGCCCCATACGGCGCTGAATGAGGTGATATATGTAGCGGACGCCGAATGACCAGTGGAGCATTCTGATGGGAAGCCCATATACCTCGATCTCCATCATGAAGTTCGGGGGCACGGCCCCAAAGTCAACCGGATAGTAGTCGAGTCCTTTTTCCGCCGCGAGCACCTCCAGCCGTTCCGTGTATTCTTTCAAAGTATGTCCCATGGAAGTTAGTCCTCTATTTCTTCTTGATGCGTAAAGAATGCTCGGATTGCCTCAAATACGGCTTCCTGACTCCCTATGCCGTAACAGGCAGAGGGGATGCCCTGGTTTTTGAGGCGCTCAAACAGCGTTGCGGTCTCCGATCGAACGTTCAGATCAAGCTTTTTGTTCCCCGAATCGCTTGTTTGAAGATAGCCGGAGAAGTTCGCGGTTCTAGCGAGTTTTTCGAGCGATTCCGCGGCGTCTTTTCTGTCGTCTTGAAAGTTGTCGCCGTCGCTCGCATAGAAGAAATAGATATTGAAGATTGCTGGATTAAACCGGTCCTCTATTATCGTGTTTGCCAGAATGAAGGCGCTGGAAGCTTTGGTGCCGCCGTCTGCGGTTATGCTGAAGAATTGGTCTTCGGGAAATTCTATCGCTTCTACCGTATGCGCGATAAGGACGATTTCGAGGTGGGCATATTGCCGGCGAAGACCCTGGATAGTCCAATAGATAAAAGTCTTTGCAAGTGCGCGCTCTTCGTCGGACATGCTTGAAGAAACGTCAATGGCGAGAATGACAACCGCCTGTGTTGACGGACGTTTTCTTACTTGAAGCTCCCGAAATCGGAGATCGTCGTTCGTGAACGCGGGACCGTCCTTTTGGACGCTTCGCCGCTTGATCGCTTCTTTCACGGTGCGGCGACGATCGAGGCGCGATCGCACGCCCCGCCGGCTCCACCCCTCGCGCGTGTATTCGTCTTTCGTCACTTTTCCCTGCTTTTGTTTGAGGTTCGGCAGTTTAAGCTCTTCCCACAGCCAATCAATAAGATCGTCAATGGAAAATTCCATCTCAACCGTAATACCGCCTTTTTCGCCGCCGCCCTCTCCTTTGCCCTGCCGTTTTGTCGCGGGACGGAGTTGGTCTCCCGGTTTCCCTTCGCCTTGTCCCGTTCCGACGCGTTCTGCTTCTTTGAGCAATTTGAATCGATAATGTTCCATAAAGTGCACCGGCACGCGAAGCGTTCCATGCGGAGAGCTCGCGTTTTTTTCGATCGGCATGCGTTTGATTTCTTCCCGCACCGCGTCCCGTATTTTTTCATTATGGCGGAGAAGATCCCGCGCGCCGCGCTGGAAGAGCTCAAGCCACCGCTCGCGCGAGTATGCGCGAGCGGAGAGAACATGATTTTCGGGTGTCATGATGGGTGCCCTCCGCTAATCTTTCGCTATGAGGGATGTTACGTATTTGATCGCTTCCCGCGCGCTGTGGTGGTCATATCCGTATTCCTCTACGAGCCGTTTTTCAACCGCCGCGATTTTTTCGCTGGATTCTTTGTCGGGCCTCGTCGGAGAAGCGATTAGGCGAAGCACGTCGCGCCGTTCTTCAAAGAGATACTGCTCAATCGCTTCGCGAAGGCGGGAGTGGTCGGATAAAGTGAATTTTTCATTTTTCTTGTACGCCGCCATGGCTTTGCGCACAACCTCTTGCCGGAATGCCTCTTTGCCGGAATCGGAGATTTTTATTTTTTCCTCAACGGCGCGGAGGAACCGCTCGTTCGGAGCGCGCTCTTCACCGGTGATAGGGTCGGTTACTTTTTTGTTATCAAGGGCAGCTTCCGTTTCATCCAGATAGTTGGCGAGCAAATCCTCGGCTTCTTTCATGAAGCTCTGGAACATTGCTTTGTGGACATCTTCCTTCACCCAGCCATTGTAGAAATCTTTTCGCGCCGATACCAAAAAGTCTATCCATGTTTTTTTGATTTTTGCGTCAAGGCGGGCGTCGCCTTCGATGGCGTCTTTGAGCGCGAGCGCCGTCTCCATGGCGGTGAGACTCTTACTGCCGCTTTTTGTAATCGCTTTTGAGAGGGCGTTCACGTTAAAGCGGGGGCTGACGCCCGACATGCCTTCTCGCGGCGTTTCCGTGCGTATCCGATCCGTTTCCTGTTCCGAAAAACCCTCGACATCTTCGCCGGCATAAAGCCGAACCTTTTTGGGGATGTCGAGATTTTGGCGCGATGACGGCGCAAGGCGCGTCATGACTGCGAATACCGCGGCAAGAGTAAGCACGTGGGGGTCTAGATGCACCCCGCGGAGCATGGATTCTGCCGAAACAAGTTTCTTGTAGATAAGCGCTTCGCTTTTGTAGTCGAGCGTATATGGAACCTCAACGATAACCATGCGGTCAAGAAGCGCTTCGTTTTCTTTCTCTTGAAGAAACTTGTAGAATTCCGCCAGGTTCGTGTGGGCAAGAATGATCTCGTCCACATAGATGAGCGGGAATCGCGACACCTTTACGTTTTTTTCCTGCGTGAGCGTGAGAAGGAGATAGAGGAATTCGCGCTTTACCTTGAGAATTTCTATCATTTCAAGGACGCCGCGGCTTGCGGCATAGACTGCCCCCGACCACGACCACGCGCGCGGATCGCCCTCGTCTCCGAATTCGGCAACTTTTGAAAGGTCGACGGATCCGACGAGGTCTGCTATATCGGCGGTGGTTGGGTCGTGCGGCGCATAGGTTCCGACACCCATTCGTTCCGCTTCGGATATAAACACCCGGCTAACCGGAAAACGCATGAAGTCGCCGTGAAATTCGTCAGCGAGGCGAGTTGCGCAATGAGGGCATATTTCGCCGGTTATTTTGACATCGTATGCTTCTTCGAAATCGCGGCGGAGTTTTTCGGGAATAAGATGGAGCGGGCTTTCGCTCGTGGGACATCCGCCGATCGCATAAAGCGCGCCTTCCTCGGTGCGGCTGTATTCTTCAAGTCCTCGCTTCACAAGAATTGCGATGGTGGACTTGCCTCCCGATGGAGGGCCGAGCAGAAGAAGCATCCGCCTCCCGACTTCCGATCCAGCGCTTGCCGCCTTGAAATAATCGGTGAGTTTTTCGAGCGCCCCGTCAATGCCGAAGAGATCACTCACAAAAAAGGTGAATTCTTTATCCTGCTCACCGCCAATGTTTTTACAAAGCATGTCCCAAACATACTCATGGCTCATGCGCGCAATCGCGCGAGGATTCTTCGGAAAAATGTCTCGTAAGAATTCCTCGAGATCTCCTTCCCATTGTTTCATTTTTTCTTCGCGCGTGTATGCTTTGAGCGCGTTTAAGATGTTGTTTTTGGCTTTCGGTTTCGACAGATTATTCATCGCATTCTCCTCGTTTCTTGGGTTTGATTTTGGTAGCACACTGATTTTCAAAGAAAAAAGCCTTCTTGCATATTCCTAAGGCAATGTTTCATCTGGGTTAAGGATAACATGTTGGAGCCCACGAGAACAATGGGAAAAAACTGGATTTTACGGAAGTTTTATGCTTTAATTACTTTGTTTTCCCGAAATGCGGGAAATTTATATGGTGCCTATGGTGTAATGGTTAGCACTAAAGTTTGTGGAGCTTTCAGTTCCGGTTCAAATCCGGATAGGCACCCCAACAATAACAGACGATGATTGGATTAAAAAGAGGTATTGTAAAAATAACTCCGTCCGATAAAAGCTGGAGGCAGTTATTTGATAAGGAAAAAAAGCGTCTTAAGGAAATATTCGGCGATGCGGCTGTTGATATCCAACATATCGGATCCACGTCGATTCCCGGTCTATCTGCCAAACCAGTGATAGACATTGATGTCGGTGTGAAATCGATGGGAGGATCCTCTCGATTCATTAAATATCTTTTTGAAGCAGGGTATCATTATCGTTCGAACGCAAGCAACCCGAAATACCATATGGTTTTTGCGAAAGGTGTGGAGAAAAAGCGGACGCATTATATCCATATCGTGAAGTTCGGAGGTATCGTTTGGAAGCGCGATCTCGCCTTCCGCGATTATTTGCGGACGCACAAGCGAGCTATGAAAGAGTACGAAAACCTTAAAAAGAAATTGGAGAAAAAATTTTCCACAAACAGACCCGCTTATACGGCAGGAAAAACGGCGTTCATAAGAGCCGCGCTTCGCAGGACAAAGGATGGCGCAAAAAAACGGCTTTCGAGAAGCCGTGGTCAGGATAGTTTACGATAACCTTCTTTGCATGAACCGCCATGCGGTTCGGAAGAGCGATCGCGGGTTTTTAGACGGGAGCCAGAAAACAGCCCTGAAGCAAGGCTAAAAGCGGATCGAGAAAACAAAAAAAAGGATTTGCGCGAACGGGCAGGTCTTTTTAACCTTGAAATTATACGGGAAGATGACGCCTTGGGGACGCCAACGATAGAGCTTGTGAAAAAACTATTGACGTAGCGAGAATTCATGATGCGAGGCGAAAATGCGGCGAGGAAAGCGAAGAATATTGTTGATATTTTGAGTCTTTCCGAGCCGTCGTTTGCAGCCCGCAACATGAATTCGCAGTAGTCA
>JAKEFN010000098.1 GCA_022616085.1 bacterium | reverse complement strand
TCCAAAGAACATTTTGATTGCGACATGAGGTATGATATTATGCTCGTAAGCATTTACATTATCTCATGTTTGTTGCGGGATGTGGAGGTGCGTAGGTCCTAATATCATAGGAAAAAACCCGAAGCGGAAATGCCTCGGGCGGAAATGGAGTAATTTGTTATCGTATACTGACTGGCCTACACCCGTTCTCAACAAGAACTCCGTTGAAATGATCCATATTTTGAAAATCGAGAGCATGTGTTCTGTCGGTATGGAAACCTGCCTCTATTTCAATAATTTTGCTTTTTTTCGAAAAAATTCTGCAAAAACCGATACCGAAATCGGTATTTTTTATCTTGGTATCCTCAAAATGCGTATGCGTGCAGATGGTCGGAAACTGGAGCGCCAAACGCTGACCGATTGATTGGTCATAATGCTCGACGCGAACCGCAATGTGCCAATTTGCAGGAAACACCACGTGCGCCCGGTCGTATTTCGCGAGCACGCGCTCCGACGAAATAGTAACGGTTTCCGTCCTCGCTGTGCCTGGGTGGACGGTTTTCATGCAGATTCCCGATATCGGCGAAACATACCGTATCTCATTTTTCATGGTATCTTTGAAAATCTTCCCGCGAACTATCCCGCGAACGTTCCGAACATGCAATTCTTTTGCGGCAAGCGCACTCTCTACGCTTTCGCAAATGTAGTCTATGAGCTCCTCCTCGAACTTCTCGAGCGGACTGACGCCGGACTGTTTTTGCCACTCGTCGTGGTTGCCGGGCACCCACAGAAAATCAACAAGAGAAGACCGGACAATATCTGCCGCGACTGGCTCGAGAGTGCCTCCAGCCTGCTTCAAACTTTCTTCAAAGCGAACAGTAAAAACGCGCGAAATCACTTCGCCGATGAGATGCGCCGCCGCCTTTTCCTGTTCCGTATTATTGATGCCGGCAAAAACTTCCCCGCGTTCCAAGAGCCGATGGGCGAGTCCCTCGGTGAGATCCCCGGCGGCGACGAACAATGTCGCGCGCCTCGCGAGAATAAGTCGCGGCGCCTCCCTTAAAAAATAGCTATAATCCGTGGAATTCGATCCTGTGTGAAGACACCCGAACCCCACAATATCGTCAACGGAGCATTGCGCAAGGTCGAGATGGGGATATGCGATCTGCGTTTGCAGAATCGCGGGATCGAAATCATACAAATCAGATGCGCTGTTAAAAACGATGCCGGGTCCTTTTTTTTGAATGGCAGATAACTCATTTTTAATCATCCCTCGATCATATACCGTGCCCGCCTGGCGCAAGTGGTATTCAATCATACCGATTCTCATCGGCGCGCGCTTCACAATCTCAAAAATTTTTAACTGCCGCCTTGTCAATCTCTCCGGCGCCGGAATATATTCGCGTTCGTCTCTAATAACACCCTTAAAAGATCTAGTGGTAATAGTATACGACCCGCCTTCAAAACGAAGAAAGCGGATGCCGATCTGGTTTTCAGCGGAATGCGTTTCGTTCAAATGATGAAGCACTGGTATAGTGAGCCACGGCCGTTTCGATTCTCCGACGGGACGATCAACGCTCGCGCCGAAGCATCCTATGGCAATAATATCGGGAAGATTCTCCGCCGACCGTTTAAGAAGGTCCTGAATCTCCCTCTGCGGCCCTGTGCTGTAGTAGCGGCTTCTCCATGACGCCTTCTGCGGCACGACAGGAAGTATTGTCTTATCCGCAAACTTTACCATGAGCGGTTGGCGGGGATCCGTTTTATTGCTCCAGTAAACGATGTCCTCGCTCCGAATTTCGGCGAGATATTTCGCGATATGCTCGCCGATTTCCCCATCATACGCCGGACTTGTCACAATATAGAGCCGCGCGTAACCGCCTTCCGGTTTTCTGACGTGCGGGATATGAGACGCGAGTTCGCGCGCTTGCATCATGCAAAAATCCTCATACTCCCGCGCGAGTTCCTCCTCACGGCTCGCGCTTCCGATAAGTTTCCACCAAAGCGACTGTTTAAGCTCCCTTTTATAAAGAGCATATGCTCGAAACTGCGCCCTCTTGTCGACAAGACCTCCGACAAGAATATTGAAACGGGTCCCTTTCCCTTCAGCGACCGTGCTCGCGAGCTCTAAAAGACCCTTTCTGAACCCATCGCCGCCGAAATCAATACGAGAAATAAGACCAATGGTAATCCCCGTATCAAGCGCCGCACGCTCTTCTTCCTGAAGGGAAGGTTCTTTTTCGCCGTCATGATCAGCATAAGAGAAAAGTTCCGCGTGACGCCCCCTCCTTTTTGTGAGAATAGAATCAGCCGCCTTTTTGACTTCCTCCTGGATTGCCGCGCTTATATCGTGCTTACGCAGTCCGCTCTCCTGAATGAGGCGGTCGAATTCGCGTAAAATCCGATCCACAACCGCTTTCGCACTCCCGCAAACCCTGCTGTCGCCTTCAACAAGCTCCATTACTCTTTTGCCGATCTCGGGAAACGCGGCAGAAATTAGAATATCGTCATCCGCATCGACAGCCACCCTGATTCTCTCCTTTCCTACTCCTTTTTTCCTCAACTTCGAGATTCCATGGTATGCCATAAGGTTCGCGATTGATCCCTTTTTGAGTCCAAGCTTCGCTTCAAGATTTTTCCATTCGGGAATAAGCGCAATCGAAAGCTCCAGTATTCGCTTGCCGTCCCCGCTATGGAGATATCCTTTTTTGAATGTGCCGTCCTCTTTCCGATATTTCAAAAGCAACTCTTCAAGTTCATCATGTTCGTTCATTATGAGTCTCCTTTCTGTCTTGCCGTATACTCTGCCACCATTATCCGTGATATACTGGATTTATGCTAGACAATCTGCCTCTCCAAAAACAAATACAAGAGAACGTCAAGGTTGCGTTACGCGCCAAAGATGAAGTGCGGCTCTCCGTTGTCCGCGGACTTATCGCCGCATTCGTCAACGAGCTTGTCGCAAAGGGCCGAAAACCATCCGATGCGCTCTCTGATGAGGAAACGCTTGCCGTTATTCGCCGTTCGGCAAAACAGCGCAAAGACTCCATAGAGCAATTTAACAAAGGTGGACGATCCGATCTTGCGGACAAAGAATCAAAAGAACTCTCTCTTCTTGAAGAATATCTTCCGAAGCTCATGGGACGCGAGGATATCGAAAAAATCGTCCGTACGAAATATGACGAACTCACCGCAAAAATGGGCGCGGACAAGATAAACGCCGGCGTTTTGATGGGCGCGGCGATGAAAGACCTTGCTGGCAAAGCGGATGGGATGGAGGTTAAAAATGTGGTTTCGGAAATTCTCCAAAAGCCTTAGAGCATGTCCGAAAACCCTTGCGTCTCGAGGACTTCCTCGCCATAAAACGCCCCGGAAGTCCTCATGACGCAAGGGTTTTCGGACATGCTCTAATTTTTAATTATTTTTTCAAAGGGGCACAAAAAATATAATATAATGCTTCCATAATCATAAAATTTACGGCCATGGCAAAACCGGAGTTCCATATCATAAAAGGAGGGAAAGATACACCGATGCCGGAGAGAACGGGGTTTGAAACGACAACAGACAACGACTACTCTATTGAAGAGGAGAAAATTTTCTCAAAAGGAGAAATTCTCGGCATCATTGAACAGCTCGCGCGAAGCGAAGGGATTAGCGCAAAAGACCTTGAGCTTGCCGAAGAATCCATCGACTCATACGGCAACCTTATCGCTCTCGTCGTTGATGTCAAAGGCGAAACGCCGAAGAAGCAGGGCTGGACAAGCGTATTCTATGAATATCGCATAAAAGGACAGGGTCAGAATTCATTTTCGGAAAACACTTCCATCGCCCGAATATACAATAATGAAGACGAGGCAACCACGAACGGCGGCATTGTCGCGCGGTTTGAAAATGGAGCATGGAAACTGGCGCCGGGGACAATTGATACGCGGGGCGATGATGTAGCGGCTCTTGAAGACGCCCCCGAAAAGCCGCTTGAATAATCGCTTGCCAAAGTGTAGTCTCTAAAACAGACAACGCAGGAGAAAACTCTTGGAAACAGGTATTGAAACACGGCTCAAAGAACTCGGGATCATCCTTCCGGACAGACGACCGTCATCGGGAAATTACGAACCAGCCGTGTTCCATAACGGAGAGCTTATCACATCTGGACATGGATCATGGCTTGGAACGGCGGAAAACGTTGTCGCCATAACCGGCAAGGCGCATGATTTCAATCTCAAAGAGGGATATGACGCGGCGCGGATTGCGCTGGTTAATTGCCTCGCCTCGGTGCAATTCGCATTAGGCAGTCTCAATAATGTAGACCGTATTATCATGCTCCGTTGCTATGTGAACACAAATCCGCATTTTGAACACCTGTCAAAGGTCGCGGACGGCGCATCAGATCTTCTCAAAGATATTTTTGAGGAAAGAGGCGCGCATGCACGGACGACGGTTGGCGTAGAGTCGCTCCCCCATGACCTTATGGTTGAGCTTGATCTCCGCCTTACGGTGCATATATCGACAGAGATAGATAAATAAAAAAAGGAGAGGCGCGCCTCTCCTTTTCGTTTCACCCCAACAAATTTATACAATTCGACCGTGCCGTTGCTTCGGCAATAACTTTTTTCTCAACTTTAAAGTCGCCGAACTGCGCAAGGACGGCTACCATGCCGCACTCCCGCACATATATGACCGGGTCCACCAGCTTTTGTGCAACTCCATATGAAATACCCTCATAGTCCAGTCCTATCGCCCGAGGAACAGTTGCCACGTTTATGCGGTATCCTTCTCCCCGTGCCCTATCGAGAACCTCTACAACATCTGCCGGAGGTTCGGGAAAACGCACCGTAACGATGTCAGATCCCGTATCGCGCCCCCCGGGCCAAAGAAGTCGCGCCAAAAACGAACGGGGCAGAATACGAAGAAGTTTTAACACGATACGCAATCCCCTGCGCTCATCAGAAAAAACATAATTGATGCTCAAGAATAGCACTGTGGAACACAATGCTCCCGCGGCAACGGCCCCGGCAACTCCCCACACCGACGTGCCCGTCAAAGGTAAAGCGAGCATCGCAAAAGGAAAGCCGGTAATAAAACCGAGCAAAGAAAAAATAAAAAATGCTTCAAGATTCCTGCTCAAGCATTGATCCTGAATAAACCAACCGATAGGATCAAAAAACCCTAACGGCTCATCTTTTTTCAGCATTTGCCACAATAACATGCCGGCGGAAATTCCGGCAACGGCATACCACCACGAAAGAGGGGCGTATATGAATGCGGCCGCACAAGCAAACATGAGTATGCAGCATGCATATATAATCGCGACAAAAACAGAGAAAAAACGACCAAAATTTGCCAAGACGGTTCCATCTTTGCTAATTGATTCGAAGCGGTATAACCCCGCCTTCGCGCACAGCGTATCCCAGACTTTCTCCGGAACGACCGCAATCGGGCTCAATCCCGCTTGCGCGAGCCTCCCAAGAACATGTTCCTTCATTTCGCGCGCGTTACGTAAAAAATTGCGTCGGGCTATCAAAGCTTGTTCGCGCTTCTTTATTTCTTCGGCGCTTGGAACAAAAACCTTTCTTGTTCCAATAACGGGAAACCCCGCTACAATGCGTGTGGACTTTTCTTCCACAATCGCCTGTTTGGGAGCGACGAGAAGCTTTTGACCTATCTCGTGTTCAAATTCCGTAACGGTCTCCCACGACCGTTTCTCCAATTCAGCCAATAAGGCATTCGCCACAAGTGCTGGCATTATTCTACCTCCTAGTCTTATTTACAAGGCTACTTTCTACCGAGTTTCAGAATAACATAAAAGCTGTAATATTGCAATACCAACCCCGCAAACTTCGGCATAAAACGTCCTATTTTGAAGAATTTCGCTTGTCGGATATGATTTTGCCGTCGTCAATCGTGATAATCCGCTCCGCCCTTTTGGCATACTCCAGCTCGTGCGTGATCATGATGATCGTCTGTTTTTCTTTATGGAGTTCGGCAAAAATATCCATGATGGTGTTCGACGACTCGCTGTCGAGATTCGCCGTCGGCTCGTCAGCAAAAAGTATTTTCGGATGGTGCGCGATGGCGCGCGCGATAGACACGCGTTGTTGTTCGCCGCCGGAGAGATGGCTCGGGATATTGTGAAGCCGTTTCTTGAGGCCGAGGCGCGCGAGGGATTGTTCCGCCTGCGCCCGCGCGGATTTTCCGGTCAAACCCCGCATGAGAAGCGGGAGCATGACATTTTCTGTGGCAGAAAGCTCCGGAAGAAGAGCGTAATCCTGAAACACGTAACCGAAGTGCGCGAGCCGATACCGCGTCTGCTCGCTTTCCGTCATTTTCTCCGTATTTCTGCCATTAATGAGAATCTCCCCGCTTGTCGGCTGGTCAAGAAGACTGATTTGGTAGAGAAATGTGCTTTTGCCCGCCCCGGAACGCCCCATGATGGCGGCATATTCCCCCGATTCAAGCCGAAAATCAATGCCGCGCAGAACTTCGGTGAAGACCTCTCCGTCGCGAAATGATTTTACGAGTTTTTTTGTTTCTATCATGGTAAAAAATCAGGCTAATTCCGTCCGAGAATCGAGTCAAGCGTATTTTTCCTGATGATCATCCATGCGGGTATAAATCCCGCTATGACGGTCGCAAAAACGAGAAGCCCGATTCGAAAAAACGTCTGCGGAAGGGGCGCGACGAGTATCCCGTCGCTAAACGGAAAATTTATCGGATGCGCGTCGATAAGAGGAATCAAAAACCCATACACGATGACAAGCCCGATAATCGAGCCGACCAGCGCGTAAAAAATTGACTGGAATACATATGAAAGCCGTATCGCGCTCCCTTCAATGCCGATGCCTTTCATAATGCCGATGAATTTTCTTCTGGTTATCGCATTGATGAACACGACGATAAAAATGGTAATAGACGCGACGACAAGGCCGATCGAGCTGAACGCCGCGCCGAGCATATTGAACGTGTTGATAATATCTTTCAAAAACTTCGGCTGCGCGTCGGCATATGTCTGCACTTTTGCAAACCGCTCGACACCGCTTCGCTTCAGCTTCTCCCTAACGGAAACCGGATCAGCGCCGTCTTTGAGAAGCACTGCAATCTGATCAACATTCCCGTCAGTTCTTCCGATCATGCTCCGAAACTGGCTATCCACCATAAAAACATTCCTGGTGAGAGCGTCTACTTTGCTTTTGATAATTCCTTTGACCGTCACTTCCCGCGTCACCGAACCGACAGTCATGCGGATTTTTGTTCCGACCCCGACATCGTGAAGCGCCGCGAAATTCGGATCTTCCACAGGAACATACTGGCTCAAAAGGAACTGTCCGATAATCACCTCGTCGTAGTCATCCGGAGACAAATACTCCCCTTCCGTGACGGCTGCCGCGAGACCCGTTACGTTATTTTCGCTCTCGGGGTCAATGCCGAAAATCTGCACCCCTGCGGTGTTCGGCTTTTCCGTTTCTTTTTTTGTTTTGTAGTTCGCCTCAAGCACCGCGCCCTCGCTATAGCGGGGAGAAACCGCTTCAATTTCCGGAAAACCGCTCACAAGCGCGATGAGGTTCGGGCTGTTCTCAATATATTTTTTATCATCAAGCGCGGATATGATGACATCGCCCGTAAATTTTTCATGCCATTCTCTGATTGAGCCCTCTATAAGGCCCACCAAAATTCCCGAGACCACGACGAGATTGAGAAATGTGAGCACCATGACAAAAATGATAAGCCCCGTCGTCCACGGATTCGCACGGCGCAGTGACTTCGTTGCGAGAAAAAAACCGATTCTGACATTCTGCGAATATTTTGAAAACATTATTCGATGGGTGGATTAAAGGACACGATATCCTCCTCGGCAAGGCCCGAGAGTATTTCCACGTTGCCGATTGATGAAACACTTCCGGTTTCTACTTCCCGTTCCAAAAAAATATCCCCTTCTTTTTCTTTGACATATACCACCTTTTTGCCGTCGATCTCTTTTACCATACCCTGCGGAATGGAGATAACGCCTTCTTTCTTGTCGGTCGTCACGGCGATATTCGCGGTCATGCCGGGCTTCACGCGCGGGTCTTGCTCCATAAACTCAAGCACTATGCGGTATGTCGAAACGCCGTCCCGCACCGTTTCCGCGGGATCAATCGCGACAATTTTTGCTCCAAAAGTATCCGACTCGCCATATGCGTCGAGCGTAACTATCGCGTCATCGCCAACCGCAATGAGAGGAATATTCAGTTCGGGAACAAAACTCTCGAGCTGAAGTTTCGCCGCGCTTATCATTGAAATAAGGGGCGCGCCGACGGTCGCACTGCCCCCTGCTTTAGCGTCCACAGCCGTGATAATTCCCGTAAACGGCGCGACGATATACGTCTTCTGAAGTTCGGCGCGCGCGGTCAAAAGATCCGCTTCGGCGGCCTTCACACGCGCTTCTTGTTCCGCAAGTTCTTCTTTGGTTGCGCCGGCTTTTTCGAGTCCGAGATTTGACTCCTCTGTTTCGAGTGATGCGGCGGCCGCGCGCGCTTCGGTCACGGCTGTTGTTATCGCGATTGTTGCCGAATGAATATTCGCCCGCGCAGCCGTAATGTCGGCACGGTATGCATCAATAGTCGCTTGCGTGATGTTTTGAGAAGGGCTCAATGAATTGACCGCGAGCGAAACCATATCAAGGAACTCGCGGGTATCATCAAGATTTTTTGTTGCGCGCAATATCTCTTCATCAAGGTTGCCTTCAACCGTAATCGTATCGACCGCTTTCTTCCATTCGACAAGCATGGCTTCTTCAACAAAGCGATTCCATTCAATATCCGACTTAAGCTGGATATCCGTGACAAGAAAAGCAAGCTCTGGCCGCGAGCTTCTGGGATTTATCATAAACTGATCCACGCGGCGGCGAACCGCCTCATCGCTCTGCGTATAAGCGTTTTTGAGAACATCAACAACAGACTGATTTTTCTGATTAAGCGCGATCCGTGCGCTATTGATACGCGATTCGGTCACCGCGAGCTGCTCCTCGCGCGTGCCTTTTTTGAGAATCTCGAGTTTTGCTTGTGCCGCTTCGAGGGATGCTTCTTTCTGCAATACGTCTCCCTGGGCGCTCTCGTTTTCAATCGATGCAAGCACTGTTCCCGCAGATACCGTTTTTCCAACACTGGCAAAAACGCTCGATATGCGACCGCTTTGACTGAACCCGAGCTCAACTTCTTTCGCGGCGGTTACTTTCCCCGAAATCGATATTTCCTGCACAAAATCGCCAGCGTGAATCACAAGCGTTTCTTGGGCTTTCTCGCCGTTTTTTGA
>JAKEFN010000097.1 GCA_022616085.1 bacterium | reverse complement strand
ATCTCCACTTGGTGTCTTCATTCCCGCGCTCAATAAACGGCTACATCCTCCATTATGTCCGTATTTTGTTGGGATATCAGGTGATGATGAGGGGATAGAGAGTTTCGCTATTCACGTAATGTTTTTATTTGACAAATTATAATTAATATTATAAGGTATTAGCGATTGATCCTTAACACATAAGGGGTTTCTTTATGGAGAAGCTGTTAATACTCATTGCGTTCCCAATTATCTGGCCATTCGTGGCAAAGCGTATCTGGGACCAAGAGGTTAATTGGACAGAGATGACGATCAACATCATTGTTGTCGTCCTGCTTTCAGTCGCTGTCTGGCAACTCGGTAAATACGGAAAAACACAAGATACCGAGATTTGGAACGGATATGTGATAGATAAAAACCGTAAACACGGCCATTATCTTAAATCGTATCAATGCAACTGCTCTACGACATGCTCCGGCTCCGGCTCAAACGAAGTCTGCAGAGAATCATGCAGTACTTGTTACGAAGATCATTACACCGTAACATGGACCGCGGAAACCTCGGTTGGCGATGTTCGATTTGATCACAAAGATTCAAGGTGGCGATCCGTATATAACTCGCCGGATCCTGCATCGTATATTCGGTGCATTATAGGCGAGCCAGCTTCTCTAGAACATGGTTATACAAACTATGTTCAGGCCGTGCCGCAAAGCCTGTTCAGCGGAGACCGAAATGTATCTGAAGAATTTCGGGATAAAATTCCAGAGTATCCGCGTGTGTTTGATTTCTATCGAATCATTCGGGTGCTCAATATTGACAGCAAAGTTCCGACACAAATCAGAAAAACGTTGAATGACGACCTCGGAACCGCGCTCAAAATTATGGGCGCACAGAAGCAGGTCAATATCATCGTTATTTTGACGGAAATAGACGACCCGTCATATCGCTATAAAATAGAAAACGCGTGGCTTGGGGGAAAGAAAAACGACGTCGTTGTGTTTATCGGTCTTGATGAACTCAAAATCACCTGGGCTGACGTCATGACCTGGGCTCTCAACAAAAATAACGAGTTCTTTCATGTCAAAATGCGCGATAGAATCAAAGAACTTGGCATCCTTGACCCAAAAACACTCGTTCCGGCCGTAACACGGCTTGTGAATGCTCATTTTGACCGACCAAAAATGGCCGAGTTTGAGTATCTCGCGGAGGAGGTGGAACCTCCCCTGTGGGTGATAGTCCTTGCCGTCATCATTGCAATAGGTGGCAGTATTGGACTAAGCGTGTACTTCCGCCATGACGAGGCGGAAGATTATATTGGCAACGCGTTTCGCAACCTGAAGAGGAGGTAACTGATGGTAAAAATACTCACTACGCTTGGCATAGTTGGCGCAATCGTTTTGGTTTGCGCCGCATCATTTATTAGTAATTACAACTATGGAAACGAGGCGGAAAAAGGACTTGAAGCGCAGTACACCGACATGGAAAACATCCTGGCGCAGGGGTCCCTTAAAGTAAAAGAGGTTGCCCAAGTGCCAGGAATGATGACGGATGACTTGTCTCGCGTTATGCGCGAAGCCATGACGGGACGCTATGGCGATCAAGGAAGCCAAGCAGTTTTCCAATGGATCCAGGAAAACTATCCCGGACAAGTCAGCCCGACGCTATATACCCAGGTGCAACAGGTCGTGGAAGCCTTCAGGGATAAATTTCAGAACTCCCAAACGAAATTCATAGACGCAAAGCGCGCCTATAACACGAATTTGGGATATCTTTGGAAGGGTTTCTGGCTCAAGCTTGCCGGATATCCGAAGCTTGACCTCGATGAGATGAAGATCATCAGTTCGGGACATGCCAAAGAATCTTTCAAGACTGGTGTTGACCCGGGTTTACAACTCCGGTAGTCAAATGAATCATGGTGGAGCGGTTAACACCCGCTCCTTTTTTGTTGCATGCTGTAAAAATGTTATTATCTTAATTAAAGATAAGGCTTACGCATATCGCGCGCATTCCGCTTAAACGGATCGGGAGGCCCGAAGAAGTCTCCGCCATGGTTGTGTTTTTGGCTTCCGAAGAAGCAAGCTATGTAACCGGCGCGACGTTCTTCGTGGACGGCGGATGGCTTGCGGTCTGATATTTTGAATGTGCCAAAATAAATGATTAACAACATCTTTATACTTATCGCCTCGCTCTTCCTCGTTGCGCGGGGCGCGACATTTGCGACAAAATACGCCGCCCTTCTTGCGGACAGTTTTGGATTTTCCAAATATACGGTCGGATTTATCGTTGTCGCAATCATTTCAATCCTTCCCGAAATTTTTATCGCGATCAATTCTGCGATTGAGGGGGTGCCGAGTTTCGCGCTCGGCGTACTCCTTGGCTCAAATGTTGCCGATCTCTCGCTTCTCTTTTTTATCATCATCATGATTGCCGGCCGCGGCATCAAAGTAAATAGTGCGATTCTCAAAAACAACCGCATCTATCCTTTTCTGCTTCTCCTTCCCATCGCACTCGGACTTGATGGACACTTCTCGCAAACGGAAGGGATCGCGCTTATCATTGCCGGAGCGGCATTTTATTATATGGCGTTTCGGAGCGGATCCGCGCATGCAAAAAAAATTTCAAATAATGGCGGCCGCCTTAAAAACTTCGGATTTCTTTTTGTTGGAATCGCGGGACTTATTCTCGGCGCGCATTTTACGGTTACATCCGCGACCGATCTCGCGCTTCTCTTCGGCATCAAGCCTATTGTAATCGGCATGTTTGTCGTCGCGCTTGGCACGACCATACCGGAGCTCTTTTTTGCCTTGAAATCGGTCAAAAAAAAGGACGACTCGCTCGCTGTAGGTGACCTTCTCGGCACCGTTCTTGCAGACGCGACCATCGTTATCGGTATTCTTGCACTTTTGAAGCCCTTTGCATTCCCGCCGACAATCATTTATGTAGCGGGGCTTTTTATGGTTGGCGCGGCAATCCTCCTCTTCCAATTCATGCGCTCCGGACATATAATTTCAAAAACGGAAGGATACTTTCTATTCTTCTATTGGATCATTTTTGTTATAGTTGAATTCATTGTTAATCAGGGTTCTTTCATTTCCCCTCATTAGAACATGGAATTTTTTTCTTTCATTCTCATTATTGTCGGCCTTGCGCTCTTTGAAGGCATAAGCAGCGTCGATAACGCCATCATAAACGCGGACGTGCTTAATACCGTCAGCGCGCGGGCGAAGCGGTGGTTCCTTACCTGGGGACTTTTTTTCGGCGTATTTCTCGTGAGGGGCGTCCTGCCTTTTGTTATTCTCTGGCTCGCGCTTCCCGGCGTCGGGCCGCTTGAAGCGCTTACCGCGACATGGTCAACGGATGAAAAAACGGTTGCCGCACTTGAAAAAGCCGCACCGCTTCTCTTCGGCGGCGGCGGCACCTTTCTTGTATTTCTCTTTTTCCACTGGCTTTTTATGGAACCGAAAAAATACGGTTTTCCCGGAGAAAAATTTATCCATCAAAACGGCATCTGGTTCTACGCGGTTGCGTCGTTTCTTCTCTCCGGACTCATTTGGTTCGGCATCAACGAAAATCCCTATCTCGCATTTGCGATCGCGATCGGCTCAAGCGCGTTTTTCCTGACCCACGGATTCAAACAGCAAGCGGAAAGAAATGAAGAAGAGCTCCTGCACGAGAAGTCAAATCTCGCGGATATAAGCAAGCTTGCGTATTTGGAAGTGATTGACGCCACATTTTCCATTGACGGCGTCCTCGGCGCCTTTGCATTTACACTCTCCATACCCCTTATTCTTATCGGCAATGGTTTTGGCGCACTGGTTGTCCGCTATTTCACCATCAAAAACATCGAGCTCGTCAAACGCTATGAATATCTCAAAAACGGCGCGATGTATTCAGTCTTGTTTCTCGGCATCGTGATGCTCGCGCAGGCATTCGGCGCGCATGTTCCGCATTATATAGCTCCGCTTCTGACTTTTGGCTTCATCGGATATTTCTGGTTCAAGTCGCATCGTGCATTAAAACTTCAAGGATAACACACCAAAAAAAGAGCGGGTTTACGTTCCCGTTTACTCTCAAATATCCTCAAGCCGTCAAGTTCGCGTCAAAAAAAGTTCGTCTGGCATTTTCGACAAGCGTCTCGGCAACGAGCGGAAGCGGTTTCTGTCTTATCTCCGCGATTCTCTTCACCACTTCCACAACGTAGCTCGGCTCGTTTCGCTTCCCTCGGTATGGCACCGGCGCAACATATGGACAGTCGGTCTCCGACATAATCATATCGAGAGGGACATATGCGACCGCCTCGTCATAGTCGTGCGTAAACGTAATGACGCCGGTAAACGAAAGCGAAAAATCAAGTTCCAAATAGCGTTTCGCGGTGTCTATGCCGCCGGAAAAAAAATGGATATCTCCGCGGAGTTTCCCGCCGTGTTCGCGCTTTTTTGATTGGAGTATAGAAAGCACATCTTCATGCGCCTCGCGGCAGTGGATCATAAGGGGAAGATTCGTCTCAAGCGCAATTTCTATCTGCTCTTCAAAAATTTTTTTCTGCCGCGCCTTCTCCGCCGCCTCATCCCCTTTCATCCGAAAATAATCGAGCCCGCATTCGCCAATCGAAATGGTTCTGTCGCGTTTCGCAAGCCCTGTGAGAAGTTCCTTATTTATATTTTCCGTTTTCGTATCGGTCGGATGAACGCCGACAGTTGCCCATACGCCGCCATGCGCTTCCGCCAGAGAAACGGCGCGCGCGGAGCTCTCCTCGTCCGTTCCGACCGTTATAATGCCGATCCCCGCTTCCTTCGCGCGCGAAAGCACGCCGGCGATATCATCTTCAAATTCCGGTCCGTGAACATGCGCATGAATGTCGAAATATTGATAATTATGCGTCATATATCTCAAAGCTTATCCACATTTATTGAAGCGTATAATGTAATTGACACAGACACCATTATTTGCTAAATTATATATAATCACTACGAAAAAAACCCTGATGGTGGGTCGTCCCCATTGGGGGTTTTTTCATTTATAATAGAAGTATTTTGATTTCGATCTGAAAGAATCGATCACGCCTTTATGCAAATTCGCGCCGTCTATATAGGCTGTTATTCCTTTTTGAGATTTCATGATAATTTTTCATTTTTCCGCTCTCCCTTCCTTGGTCTCAATACGCGCAAAAAGAGGCGCGGAAAGGGGCCTTGCCTCAAAGGACTCCGGCACGCCGTCCGTCCCGATCTTCGCGCCAATATGCTCTTTAAGCGTCTCCGCGGTATCCGGCATAAGCGGCGCGATGAAATCCGCCACATAAAAAAGCCCGTAAAGAAGATTCCAGATCACCGCTTGAGTCTTCTCCGGATTTGTTTTTATAAGCTTGAACGGCTCGTAATCGGTGATGTAGCCGTCAAGGAGCGAAAGAAGGCTCCATGCTTCGTCAAAAGCCTTGTGCATCTCACGATTCTCAAAATACCCATGATAATGAGGCGCAGTGATATGCTCTACCACATACGGAATGCTATACCACTCCGTCTTGTGATTTTCAAGAACCGTCTGCGTGGTCGAAAGGAGCGGCACATCTTCGGAACTCTGCCCGATTTTCCCTCCAAAATATTTTTCTGCCATGGCGATAACCCTGGCGGCAAAATTTCCAAGTCCGTTCGCAAGGTTTGCGTTATATGCCCGTATAAATTTTTCCCCGGTAAAATCCCCGTCCTCAAAAGGGCTTATCTCCCGGCCGAGATAATACCTGAAAGCGTCTTTTCCATACCGCGCGATATATTCCCGCGGGTCTATGACATTGCCTATCGTTTTTGACATTTTGTGGCCGCCGGAGAGGACCATGCCGTGCACCATGATGCTTCGGGGAAGAGGAAGCCCGGCTGAAAGAAGCATCGCCGGCCAAATAACCGCGTGAAAACGGAGAATATCCTTCCCGATAAGATGAATATCGGCGGGCCAAAATGCTTCGAATTTCTTTTCATTCTCCCTTCCGAAGCCGAGTGCGGAGATATAACTTGCAAGGGCGTCGCACCATACATACATGACATGCTCATCATCGTTCGGAACGGGAACGCCCCACGGAATTTCGCCCTTATATCTCGAAAACGAGATATCCTCGGCCCCTTCTTCCAAAAAAGAAAGAACTTCCGCCTTGCGAAAAGCCGGGATAATTGCGATCTCGCCTGTTTCAAGAAGCGCCTTCATCTTGTCGCGGTGGCGCGACAGGCGAAAAAAATAATTTTCCTCCTGAATTGATTCGGGGTATGTATTGTGATCCGGGCACTTGCCGTCTTTGAGCTCTTTGGGGAGTTTGAACGATTCGCATCCGACGCAATAGAGGCCTTTGTAAACGCCTTTGTACAAATCTCCCGCGGCTTCGATTTTTTTCCAGAGAAGCGCGGCTCCCGGCCAATGCATTTCTTTGTCGGACGTGCGTATGAATGCATGTTCTCCGAGCCCAAGCTCGCGATAAAGATCCCTGAAAAAAGCCGAATTCTTGCCGACAAACTCCTCCGGAGACAAGCCCGCTTTCGCCGCCGCGCGGATATTTTTTTCGCCATGCTCATCCGTGCCGCTCACGAAAAAAACATCCCTGCCGCGGGAACGCTCGTACCGCGCGATAATATCGCCGAGAACCGCCTCATACGCATGCCCCACATGCGGCGCCGCATTGGCGTAATGTATTGCGGTGGAGAGATAAAAATTGCCGTTTTTTTCTGTCATGATGAAACTTTTATTTTTTTGCGCGCAAGATCATCCGTAAATTCCACGAGCGCGGCCGCAATCGGGACCGAAAGTATGATGCCGAGAAAACCCGCGAGCTCGGCGCCGACTAAAAGCGAGATAATGACCAAAAGCGGAGAAACGCCCACGACCTTCCGAACCACCAGAGGATAGATGAGATGATTTTCGAATTGCTGAATGATGACGTAAAGGCCGATAATCATAAGCCCGAGCGAAATGCTTTCGGAAAAACCGAAAAGCACCGCGGGGATGGCCGAAAGAATGGGGCCAAAAATGGGGATAATTTCAAAGATACCGGCGAGGAGCGCAAGGGAGAACGCGTATTTGATTCCCAAAATAGTAAGGCCGAGATACACGAGAATCCCGATAAGAAGGCCCAAAAGAAGCTGCCCCTGAAGCCAAAGACCGATCTTTTTTTGCGAACGAGCCCAAAGATCAACGACGTAATCTTGATGCGTGTCCGGCGTAACAAGTTTCAAAAAATCCTCGATTCCCCTCTCCTGCACAGCGAGATAAAACGAGATGATGATAATAAGGATGAAGCTCAAAAGTCCTCCGAAAATAAAAGAGATAAATTCTACAATATCGGTCGGAAGCCCTTTGATGCCGCTTCGGATTTCGGCGAGCGTATCTCCCACATCCAATCCGCCTCCTCCGCGTGCGCCATCTCCGAATGGATTGAGGAGAGAAACCCCCTCCAAATATTCGGGAATCTCGTTCACGGCGGCAAGCGTGTCGCTCAAAAGTGGCGGAAGGAAAAGAAAAAGAAGTCCCCCGAAAAAAATGGAAAACGCAATATAGATAAGGAGCACCGCGGGAATACGCGGCACTTTATACCGCCCGAACCAATTAGTTATGGGCTCAATCGCAGACGCAATAACGACAGACGTAAGGATAACGAGCACAAGATCGCGCACGACATAGAGAAAGTAAAACAAAATAAGAACAAGCGCCCCTTTGATAAATGAGCCGGGGGTTATGTGTATCGTTAAATTATTATTCATCGTTACTTCCATACTATCGCGTCCGACATTCTCCTGCAACAAAAAAGGCAGGGGTTACCTGCCAAATGACTCAATGAACCTCGGAAAGGGGGGTCTTGTATTCAACCCTGTAATCCCCCTGCAACCAAGGAATGTACATTTTTTTCTTCCCTTCAGTTATAACCCTGAATCCATCCAGGGAAAAACGTTTTGTTCGCGGTGTTGGCGCGAAAAAATGAAAAAAAGTATCTTCATTGACGAATTGGACTTCGAAAAGCCTCTGCTTCCGGCTTGAAAAAATTCCATTATCCCGTATCCTGTAATCGCCCGCTTCAAACGGGAAATCCCCAAATCGCTCAAAGGCTTGAGCCTGCCCAGGAAATTTACCTTTAGTTCTTTTTTTTATTTGACTACGCGTATCATCAGTAACCACGAGGATCAGAGAACAAAGAAGACAAAAAATAACAAAAAATAACACCATCGAGGCCGTCAGCTCATTCACCTTCAATCCTCCATTCTATCAAACATCATTATTTAACCACATCCAAAAATAAAAAGCAAGAGGCGTCCTAAAATCGGACGCCTATCTTCAAAATTGACTCTATTCAACTTTTATAGAGTCTCTCAAATATTCAATCGCGCTGGCGAGTTCTTCGTCGTCGCGAGACGCTGACGCGAAGTCAATCCTCTGCCAGCAGTCAGCGTAATAGGCGCTCAGAGGGTAATCTTCCGACACATGCGGACTTTCGTACATCGCCCGCATGGTCGCCACCGCATACATGACGATCTCTCGCCATTGGCTAAGCGCCATGGCCGTAAACGGTTTATCTGCTCCCATAATCGTATCGAGGAGATCTCGAAGCTTAAACTTATCAAAAACAAGAGGCTCAATTTTTGGCGCCTCTGTAACTACCCTTGGAAACACATGGATGTCGAGCTCAAGCTCCACGGATTGAACCCTTTCCGGCCAGTCGCGAATTCCCAATATTGACGGGTCAAAATGCACGCATGTGCGAATCTGACCATAGCCGGGGAAAGTCATATCCATGACATTATCCACGTGCATCTGCCGCACCACATGTTCCGAACCCCACGAATCAAATGTCGTGCATGCGATAACGCGCCCATTCGGCGGATACACATACAAAACTGAGGCTCGCATTAAGACCTCAAGCGGCTCACGCAGAATCTCCGAATTGTTCTCGAGATTGCGCCGCAGTTCAAAACTAATCGGCAATGCGCGAAGTATCCTTTCAATCTGTTCTCGCTTTATATCGTCAGGAAGCTCCGTAACGCGAAAAATATTTTTACCATCGCGTCCGCCTACAACCCAAAAAGGAGCAAAAGCGTTCTCTGCAGTCATTAGCAAACCCTCCGTTTTTTATCCTCTCATCACAAAAGCATAACGCATAAGGAAGCGCATGCCGAACAAAAATTATCATTTTAACCGGCTAATGTCAAGCAATTGAACAAAAAAACCTCGCTTTTTTGGCGAGGCAGAACGGCGGGGATTAGATCATAATTGATCAATAGTAATCAATCAAATTGGGATCGCCAAAACACGCTAATCTTCCGAATTGAAAAAACGCCTGAAAATGAACGCATTCAACAACATCTTTGTCTCTTAGATTGCTTGCCGAAAAAATAACGGCATTTCGGATGATTTTTTAGAGCTTGTGAAAAAACTATTGACGTAGCGAGAATTCATGGTGCGAGGCGAAAATGCGGCGAGGAAAGCGAAGAATATTGTTGATATTTTGAGT
>JAKEFN010000096.1 GCA_022616085.1 bacterium | reverse complement strand
GGAAAGCGAAGAATATTGTTGATATTTTGAGCTTTCCGAGCCGCCGTTTGCAGCCCGCAACATGAATTCGCAGTAGTCAAGAGTTTTTGAACATGCTCTAGAGCATGTTCAAAAAATCCCCGTGCGTATGCGGGGATCGGCTCGTCAGGACACTGCCTGCTTTTTTTGTATCCTAAATCGCAGTTCTTTTATGTGTATCTTCGGGCTGAAATTATTTTCTAATTTTTGAAAAACTTCAGCGGCTTCATTCATATCTTCTCTTGATTTCATCGTCAAAACCGCATCTCCAATCGCGGAACGGTAGGCCTTTTTTATTGATTCGTAATCCGCTTTCGAGTTGAGGGACTCTATTCTCCACGTAACGATTGATTCGGCTTGTCTCCATTCTTCGCCGTCCGAACTGTATGATAAATCGTCGGTTTTTATTGTCTCTTTTGGTCCGGATCGTAATACAAGCGGGGATTCGTTCATGGTGAAAAATTTGAGAGGATACCGCTCGCCGGTTCGATATGCGCGCGCGCCGGTAAGGAAAACGGTATTTTCCGGCACGCGAGGCCCGCGCGAGGTTAAGATGTAATATACAGCCGCGAATGTCGCGAACCATGCATACCCCGGCAATACCCGCGCACCTTCGAACCCTATAAGGAGTCCGCCGAAAAACAAGACAGAGAAGCTCACCACGAATTCTGAAAAATAACGGCTAAATGCCGTGTGGCCGACTGCCACCACTCGTGCAAAAATAAACGCCATAAGCGCCCATCCCGAAGCGCAGAGAATCACGTTGTTTATCTTCACTTCTTCGTAAAGAAGGAAGATGAAAGGAAAAACGGCCGCCGCAGAAGCAAGGTATAACGGGAAATACTTTTCTAAAGGTTTCATTGGATTCCTCCTCCGAAGCGTTTTCCAAATTTCCGACCATAAAGGCCAGATCTTTGAACAGAATATATGATTTTGGACGACTGTCAATTAATCAAGCCGATGAATTATGTTTTTTATGCGGATTATGATTCGGGCAGGTTTTGTCGGAACAGCGCTCGGGAATGGTTTTTGTTCCTTCCATCATTAGCGTTCCGCAATCGGGACACAGTCTGCCGGTCGGTTTTGCTTTTATGGCATTCTTGCACGCGGGATAATTTGAGCATCCGTAAAAGATGCCGAATCGCCCGCGCCGCTCCATCATTTCTCCCTTATTGCAGAGAGGACACGCGACTCCCGTTTTTCTTTTTTCTTCTTCTTTTTCGTCTTTTTTAATAAATTTGCATTTGGGATAGTTGCCGCAGGAGACGAAAGATCCATATTTTCCGGCACGCATCACCAGTTTTCCTCCGCATTCGGGGCAGTCTTCGCCGGTTTCTTCCGGGCCTTTCATTGCTTCTCCTTCTCTTGTCCGTGCTCCGACACATTCGGGATATTTCTTACAGCTCATAAAAACGCCGCTTTTGCCAAGCTTCATCTCCATTGCGCCGCCGCAGACGGGGCACTTGAATTCTGTCGGAGCATCGCCGAGACTTGTGAGTTTTTCTATATTCTCCTTTGATTCCACGAGCTTACGGAACGGGGTGTAAAATTCTTTGAGCGTTTTGGCATACTTCCGTTCCCCGCGGGAAATCTCATCAAGCTCGTTCTCCATCTCTGCGGTGAATGTGTCGCTTATGATATGCCCGAAATGCTTCTCAAGAAATCCGCTCACCACTTCACCTGTGTCGGTGGGCCGGAGCGCACGGCCTTCTTTCTCCACGTAGCCGCGGTCTTGGATTGTTTTTATGATCGAAGCGTAGGTGGAGGGCCGACCGATGCCGCGTTTCTCGAGTTCTTTGACAAGCCCCGCTTCCGAATAGCGCGGAGGGGGTTCGGTCGCTTTTTCTTCAGACTGTATGTCTATGAGCATGATTTTTTCATTTATAGCAACTTTTGGAAGCTCATTTTCTTTCCCGCGCGATTCGGGATCAGCCGCAAACCATCCGTCAAAGACGATGCGCGAGCCGGTTGCGGAAAAATCGGGAATGCTGTCTCCGGATACGTTCGCCGTTATTTTCATTTTTTTCATTTTTGCATCAGCCATCTGCGACGCGACCGTTCTCCGCCAAATAAGGCGGTAGAGTTTTTTTTGGTCTGCCGCCGCGCCCGCTTCCATGCGTGAAATATCCGCGGGACGGATCGCTTCGTGCGCTTCCTGCGCGTTTTTTGCCATTGTCTTGTATATTCTCGGCTCAAGGAAATTTTCTCCGTATTCTTTTTTGACGAGCGCATGAATTTTCGAGAGAGCGTCTTTTCCGATGTTCGCGCTGTCTGTGCGCATGTAGGTAATAAGCCCCGCTTCGTAGAGTTTTTGGGCGATGCGCATCGTGTTTGAAGGGGAAAGCCCGAGCCGCGAGCTTGCCGCCTGCTGGAGCGTTGAAGTCGAAAACGGCGCGTATGGGGCGCGTTTCGCTTCGGATTCTTTCACGTCTTTGATGCGCCATTCATTCTCCCGCGCAATTTTTTCTATCCGATCGGCTTCCCCGCGCGATTTCGGCTGTTCTCCGCACGTGAGGAGAAAATTCTCGCCTTTTTCATTTTTGGCGTTTGCAGTAATGACAAAATAGATTTCCGGCTTGAACGCTTTTATTTCACGCTCGCGCTCAACAAGTATCCGAAGCGCGGGAGACTGAACCCTTCCGGCAGAGAGCCCGTAGCGCACTTTTTTCCAGATAAGCTCCGAGAGATCGTATCCGACAAGCCGGTCAAGCACCCTGCGCGCCTCCTGCGCTCGTCGGAGGTCTTCATCGATGGCTCGCGGATGCGCAAGCGCTTCTTGCACCGCATCTTTTGTGATTTCATGGAAAACAATCCTTTTCAGCTTTTGAGTTTTGACTTTTGAGTTTTGACTTCCGACGCCTATGGCGTCGGCTATGTGCCACGCGATCGCTTCGCCCTCGCGGTCGGGGTCGGTTGCGAGGATTATTTCATCGGACTTCTTTGCGAGTGAGGCGAGTTCGGCAATCACTTTTTCTTTGCCTTTTGATATTTCATAGTGCGGCACAAAACCGCCATCTATATCAATGGCTTTTTTGTTTGATTTCGGAAGGTCGCGCACGTGTCCGACGCTCGCTTTGACCGTATATCCGGGACCCAGATATTTCGAAATCGTTTTTGATTTTGACGGCGACTCGACAATAACCAACTTCATAGTTGTAACTAAATACTATATAATAATATTTTTTGCAATAGTGGAGAAAATTTATACGCGCGCAATCTTGCCGGAATATTCAGCGACCGAACCTTTTAACTCAAGCGAGGAAAGAAGGATATTGAGCTCGGCAATGGGAATTTTTGCACGATCCGCAAGATCGTCGCGAGAGAGCGGTTCGGCAAGCAGTTCGTAGATACGTAATTCTTCCGGCGAGAGATCAAGGTTTTTGTCTGTTTTTTCGTCGGGCGCAAATCCAAGGTCAATCAGAAATTCTTCTGCCGAGATGACCGGCGTTGCGCCGTCTTTGATGAGCTTATTCGTTCCGGCGGCCGTTTTTGAAAAAATATGCCCGGGCACCGCATAGACATCGCGGTTGTAGTCCATCGCGAGTCGCGCGGTGATGAGCGAGCCTGATTTTTCACTAGCTTCAACAATAAGGACGCTTCGCGAAAGCCCCGCCATGATTCTATTCCTTTGCGGGAAGCTCCACGGCGTTGCTTTGAAATCGGGCTCGTATTCGGAGAGAAGCGCGCCGCCGGCTTCCACTATCTTTTCGGCGATGACGCGATGCGCGGAGGGATATATTACGCTCGGATTGAGGCCCGACCCTGGCACGGCGATTGTTTTGAGACCTGCTTCAAGTGCGGTCCTGTGCGCAACCGCATCAATGCCGTATGCGAGCCCCGAAAGAATGGCAACGTCTCTGCCGCGAAGACTTGAGATAAGGCGCTCCGCCGCGCGTTTGCCGTAGTCCGAGCATTGCCGCGAACCCACAACGCATAATATATGAGTGTCCGGCGAGGGGAGAGAGCCGCGCATGAAGAGCTTTTTCGGCGGATCGGGGATTTCGTTGAGGCATCTCGGAAAGTCTTTTGGGTAAAGTGTGCTGATTTTTTCTGAAATTATTTTGTTATTCATTGCTTTGTAGCACGGGATGCCCAAACTCAAAGTTCAAATCTCAAATGTCAAAACTGCGTGTGCGTTTTAGTTTTGAGTTTTGAACTTTGAACTTTGAGTTTGGGCGGAGTGGCATGGAAATGTATTTTATAATATATTATTGTTACATATAGCAGTATTCACTATGTTAGATATAAAGTTTATACAGGAAAACCCCGATTTAATCAAAGAAGCGGCACGGAAGAAACGGCTTTCTTTTGACGTAGACGAGCTTATTGCAATCGATCTTCGACGGCGGGAGCTTCTTTCCATGGTGGAAAGCATGCGGGAGCGGCAGAACAAAACGAGCGAAAAAATCGCAGGAGTGGCGGGACCAGAGCTTCGGACTTCTCTCATCGCCGAAATGCAATCCCTTAAACGCGATCTTCAAAAGAAAGAAGAAGAGCTTCGCGGCGTCATGGTTCATTGGCAGAAGCTTCTTCTTTCAGTTCCGAATATTCCCGATATGTCCGTGCCTGAAGGGGAGAACGATGAGGACAATAAGGAAGTGCGCGCGTGGGGCGACATTCCCGATTTTTCGTTCACGCCCAAGAGCCATATCGAGCTTATGCAGGATCTTGATCTTGCCGACTTTGAACGCGGAGCGAAAGTCTCCGGTTTCCGCGGATACTTTTTGAAGAATGATGCGGCGCTTCTCTCTTTCGCCATCTGGAATATGACGCTTCGTGAATTCGTGAAGGACGGCTTTATTCCTCTCATTGTGCCATCTCTTGTTAAGAAAGAAGTTTTTCTCGGCACGGGGTATCTTCCGCAAGGCGAGGAGGATTTGTATAAAACGCAAGATGGGGATTTCCTTGCTGGCACAGGCGAAGTCGCGACCATGGGAATGTTTATGGACGAAGTGTTTGCCGCTCCCGAGCTTCCCAAAAAATTTATCGCCTTTTCGCCCTGTTTTCGACGCGAGGCGGGAAGCCATGGCAAAGACACCAAAGGCATTATACGCGTCCATGAATTTTTTAAGCTCGAACAACTTATTCTCTGTGAAGCGAGCCACGAAACGAGCGTATCGTTCCATGAAGACCTCACCGCCAACGCCGAGCGGATCGTTCAGAAGCTCGGGCTTCCGTATCGGGTGGTTGCAAACTGCGGCGGGGACCTCGGACTCGGACAGGTGAAGAAATATGATCTTGAGGCATGGGTTCCTTCAGAGAAGAAATATCGCGAAACGCATTCCGCGTCGTATTTTCATGATTTTCAGACGCGGCGCCTCAATATCCGCTATAAGGATAAAGACGGCAAGATTCGTTTCGTTCATTCTCTCAATAATACCGCAATCGCAACCCCGCGCATTCTTGCGTCCATCCTCGAGTGCAACCAGAACGAGGATGGGTCAATCAACATCCCTGCGGCGCTCCAGCATGATATGGGAAAAGAGAGAATAGAAGCGAAAACAAAATATGTACATTAATCAAGCGTTGGTGACACTTGTGTTAATTTGTCAAAAATTTGGGTATAAATGAAAATATTGTATAATGAGCGCTAATGGTTGAACTCTCTGTGCTCAAAGTGCTTCTGCCGGCTTTGACCGCTTTTTTTATCGGTATTGCGATTACGCCGGCAGTTTCGCACTATCTCTATAAATATAAGCTTTGGCGGAAACGCGCGGGGAAATCAGTCTCGTTTACCGGAGAAAAAAAACTCATATATAATGAACTCGAAAGCCGCGCTCGCGAAGTGGGCACTCCGCGCATGGGAGGGATAATCGTGTGGGGCGCCGCATCTCTCACAATTCTTCTTTTTTACCTGATTTCAGAGATGTTCCTCGGAGATGTTGCGGAAAAAATGAATTTTTTGAGCAGAAACCAGACATGGCTCGCGCTTTTTACGCTCCTCCTCGGCGCCGGTGTCGGTCTTGTTGACGATTATTTTGATGTCTCGGAAAAAAAGGGGTATCTTCCGGGCGGACTTTCCCTTGGGAAACGGCTTATTGTCGTTTTTTTTGCGGGGGCGGTCGGCGCTTGGTGGTTTTACGAAAAGCTCGGCGTGGAGGGCATCCATGTTCCGTTCGTAGGGGAATGGGTGATGGGATTTTTTTTCATCCCGTTTTTTATTGCGGTTATGCTTGCCCTGTATGCGGGAGGGATTATTGACGGGATCGACGGGCTTTCCGGAGGCGTTTTTGCCGCTATTTTTGCCGCATACGCGGGGGTCGCTTTTTTTCAGAACCAGATTGACCTTGCGGCGTTCTGTTCGGTCGTGACCGGCGGCCTTCTTGCTTTTTTGTGGTTTAACATCCCGCCGGCGCGGTTTTATCTTTCGGAGACGGGAACCATGTCTCTTACGCTTACGCTCGCGATTGTTGCGTTTCTTACGAATTCGGTTCTTTTACTTCCCATTATCGCTTTTCCTCTTTTTGCGACCGTGCTCTCGACGGTCATTCAGGTCGGATCGAAAAAAATATTCGGAAAAAAGGTTTTTATCGTGGCTCCCATCCATCATCACTTCGAGGCAAAGGGCTGGCCCGCGTATAAGGTAACCATGCGGTATTGGGTTATTGCGGCTGTGATGGCGGCTCTCGGGATGATAATCGCTCTTATTTCCTAACATGGAAGGCCAAAGGACGGTAGACAAATTTTTTCTCACGCTTGTCGTTTTGCTCGTATCCGGCGGCTTTTTTATCTTTAGTTCCGCATCTTTGGGTCTTCTGGCGCGCGGGAGCATTGCAGTCGGAGGCTTGGTCTTCAACCAGTTTTTTCTCGGGATTGTGCTCGGCGGTTTTTTTCTTTTTTTGTTTTCCCGCATACATTACACGATGTGGCGAAAATACGCTTTTTATCTTTTTCTTGGGGGAATTATCCTTACCGCGGGAGTATTCATACCATCGCTTGGTTTTGAGCATGGAGGGGCGACGCGATGGATTCATATCGGGACATTCAGCTTTCAACCGGCCGAATTTTTGAAATTCGGAGCCGCGGCATATGCGGCCGCATGGTTTTCGTGGGTAAAAGCAAAAGGGGAGACGGTGCGCCACGGGCTTGTGCCGATTGCGGCAATGATCGGGATTGTCGGCGTTCTTCTTATCATGCAACCCGATACAGGCACATTTATCGTCATGGCATCTATGTTTCTTGGCGTATATCTGGTAAATGGATGCAAATGGCGGCATTTCCTCGTCCTCATCGGCGCGCTTTGCGCAGGTCTCCTCGTTCTTCTTTTTATGAAGCCCTATCTCATGGATCGTATGATGACTTTTATCAACCCCGAAGACGACCCTCTTGGATCTTCTTACCAAATCCAGCAGTCGCTCATCGCGGTCGGTTCGGGCGCGTTCACCGGCCGTGGGTTCGGGCAGAGCATCCAAAAATTCAATTTTCTTCCGGAACCGATCGGCGATTCCATTTTTGCGGTTGCGGCGGAAGAATTCGGATTTATCGGAACTTCGTTTATCATTGCCGTATTCGTGCTTTTTGCATATCGCGGTTTTTATATTGCGCGCCATGCGCCGGATCGGTTTTCTCGACTTTTCGTGTCCGGAATTGTTATACTGATAGTGTTGCAGTCGTTTATAAACATGGCTTCGATGCTCGGCGTTTTTCCTCTTACCGGCGTGCCGCTTCTTTTTATAAGCCATGGCGGGACCGCGATGATGATGGCGCTTGCCGAAGTGGGGGTGATTCTTGGCGTGTCGCGATACATGAGGGCGGCGTGATAAAAAATAAAGAAAAATGAAGATTGTTTTTACAACCGGCGGCTCCGGCGGTCATTTTTATCCGATTATTGCGATCGCCGAGGCTCTTTACAAAGAATCCGACAAAAAAAGCCTCATCGGCGTGCATCTTTATTTTTTTTCCGATTCGCTCTATGACGAGGGTCTTTTGTATAAGCATGACATAACATATGAATGGGTTCCTGCGGGGAAAGCGCGTATATATTTTTCCTTTAAAAATGTTCCGGATATATTCAAAACAATTTTCGGTATTTTTGTAGCGATCGTAAAGCTCTACAACGTGTATCCCGATATTGTTGTGGGGAAGGGAGGCTACGCGAGCTTCCCGACGCTTGTCGCCGCGCGGCTTCTCAAAATCCCGGTGCTCATTCACGAATCCGATTCCGTTCCCGGGCGCGTCAATCTATGGGCGGCCGAATTCGCCAAGCGGATTGCCGTTTCATATCCCGAGGCGGCAAAACGCTTTCCGAGTGAAAAAGTCGCCTATACGGGCAATCCCATAAGATCTGAAGTTATGCATCCCATAAAAGAAGGAGCGCATGAGTATCTTAAGCTCGAAGCGGATATCCCCGTTTTGCTGGTGCTCGGCGGTTCGCAAGGAGCGGAGCGCGTCAACGACGCCATTCTTGACACGCTTCCCGAACTCTTGAAGCGTTATCAAGTCGTGCATCAGACCGGCGAAAAAAATATAGAAGAGGTTAAAGGCACGGCGGCGGTTGCGCTTGAACGAAGCGAATTCGCGCATCGCTATAAGCCGTTTGGATATCTAGACGACTTGGCTCTTCGCATGGCGGCGGGCATTGCGAATATTATTATCACGCGCGGTGGTTCGACGCTTTTTGAGATTGCCGTTTGGGGAATACCGGCCATTATCATACCGATACACAGAGAGATCAGCCGCGATCAGGTAACCAACGCGTATAATTATGCGCGGGAGGGGGGTGCGATTGTGATAGAGGAAGAGAATTTGACCCCGCATGTTTTGATCTCCGAAATAGACCGCTTATTCAAGAATCCCATAGAGTTTCAAAAAATGAGTGTAGCCGCGCGCGCCTTCGGGCACACCGATGCCGCCGAAAAAATCGCCAAGGAGATTCTTGCTATCGCGGTGAAGCACGAGGATTGAGAAATCAAAAATTAAGATGATAGAGATCCAAGAGGCAAAAAACGAGAATTTTGATGGCACTGTTGAAGAACTGAAAGAACGGATGTTTATGTATCCGCATTTTATTGACGGGCTTCTGTCAGGCGATTTTCAGGAGATGCCACGAGAAGAAATTGAGAAAATCGTTGACCGGGAGTTTTTTAGCTTTGAGCCGCTTACGCCGCTTGATACGGAACAAGAAAAACTTTTGAGAGGGGTTATACTCAAGAGATTGACATTCGCGGTTAATCACCAAGACTTAAGACTATTTTGCGGCGATGTTTTTACCGATGATGGACGACTTATATATGGAGACGTTAAAGACAAAAATGGAGTAAAATTATCCGCACAAGAAAAATTGGATATTTTTTTCAATCCGGAGTTGTGCAATGAAATGCGCTGCATCCAGCTCTATGATAACGGGTCGACATACGAAAGACACGGATGGGCGGGATACGGCAATAGGGACCTTGTTGGGCATTATTTCGGGCGTGAAGGGGATTTTAAGGAAATTCTGAGAGATATAAGGAATGCTACGGGAAAGGAGTTTTTGAAAGTTTTAGACCTTGGTTGCGGCATGGGAAAGGCCCTGCAAGATATGAAAGACATTGACCCGCATCTGGAGACACACGGCGTTACGATGGAGCAGGAACTCGGCATGTTCAATCCTGATGTATTCCATTATATGGCATCAGAGCGTCTTCCCGCCGATTTTAGGGGGCAGTTTGACCTTATTACCTCAAATGTTTCCTTTCGGTATTACTTTCTTCAACATATTGCGTTACGGAATGCGGTACTCGCGCTCTCAAAAGGCGGTCTCGCGCGCCTTGCGGTTTCATGCGAGAGGATACCTAATGGAGAAGAATATTATCATTATTTCAAGAAGATCGTTCCGGAAGCCGAAAATCAATATGAAGCGATGAAAATTCTCCTCGGCCGCGAGGTTCACAAGCTTAAGCGTTTGAAAGATGAGGGTAAAATTGATTTCAGCATCCGTCCATGGTTTGAGGAGGATAATCAGGGTTTTATGACCATAGAGAAAAAGGAGGATTTTGATGAGACCGAGCTTAACGATTAGAATAAGAATATGACAGATACAAAAAAAATACTTATCGTATCGCCGGACGCTCAATTTGTGGAAAAAATACGGGAGCGCGTCAGTTCAGAGTCGATATCGGTTGCGCATTTTGGTTCTCTTCGCAAAGGAACATTGAACGCGCACAATAATGATTTCGGAGCAATCGTAATTGATGATGTACTGGAAGAAGATACGCTAAAGGTTTTCCACGAAAATGAGGGATTTTTTTCGGGGAAAGCCGTTATTATTTCGTCCTCGGAGACTGGTCGTTTTCAGGCGTTTGACGGCAAGGGTCTTATTTTAGTTGATGCTCAGAGTGCCAATGCCGCCGAAAAAATCGCCAAGGAGATTCTTGCTATCGCGGTGAAGCACGAGGATTAAGGAAGATAAAATAAAAAGATGTCGGCAAAACCGTCATAGAATGGGGGTGGTTTTATAGGGAACTTATGCCGGTCGTGTGGAGACATCTTGGAGAGGAAGAATCGGAGGGGGATTTATCTTTTGACCGGCTTAATCCGTGTGGGGTGCATTCCCCCAATAATTATTATTATGTATGGGAGGTGCAGAGGCGGCGTACATAGGGCTCTATTATAAACTTTTTAATCGTCCGGGACTTCTGAAACCTGTGGTATAATTTTATACGCGCCGCCGGTCGCGCTTATTGGATATGGAAAACATCGCACAAAAGCAACAAAAAGTCATAACGCGCTTTGCACCGTCCCCGACGGGATTTTTGCACATCGGAGGGGCGCGCACCGGGCTTTTCAACTATTTATTTGCAAAGCAGAACGGCGGGATCATGATTCTCCGCATTGAAGATACCGACCGCGAGCGTTCGAAGAAAGAATACGAAAACAGTATTTTTGAGGGGCTTTCATGGCTCGGGATAAAATACGATGAATTTTATTACCGCCAGTCGGAGCGGACAGCGCTCTATCAAAGGCATATTGAAAAAATGATTGAAAAAGGCACAGCATACATTTCAAAAGAAGACGGGAGAGACGGCAAGCGGAGTGAAGTTATCAGATTCAAAAATCCGAAAACAAAGATTTCTTTTGAAGATATTATCCGAGGGAAAATTGAATTTGACGTTTCCGAGCTTGGCGATTTTGTGATAGCGAAGGATATTGAATCGCCGCTCTATCATCTTGCGGTCGTGGTCGACGACTTTGAGATGGGTGTCACGCATATTATTCGCGGCGAAGACGGCATTTCGAATACTCCAAGGCAAATTCTCATTCAGGAGGCGATCGGCGCGCCGCGGCCTCGCTACGCGCACATCCCGCTTATTCTCGCCCCCGACCGTTCGAAGCTTTCCAAACGCCATGGCGCGGTCTCGCTTCTTGAATTCCGCGATAAGGGATTTGTTGCGCCCGCGATCGTGAATTTTCTCGCGCTTCTCGGGTGGCATCCGAAGGATGAGAGCGAGATTCTTTCCATGAGCGATCTCATCGCTCAATTTTCTCTCCCCGATGTTCAAAAGGGAGGAGCTGTTTTTAACATGGATAAACTGCGCTGGATCAACCGCGAATATCTTGAACGAATGTCGGAAGTGGTTTTTTCGGAGCATGCGGAGCGATTCATGCCTGAAGATATAAAAAATGCCGAAGGGTACAGTCTGAAGACGTTAAATAAGCTTCGCCCCCTTCTTCTTGAACGGATAAGCACATTTGGCGATATTCGAGAACTCGCGGAACGCGGCGAGCTTTTGTATTTTTTCTCACAGCCTCTCTATGAGAAAGAGACTCTTTTCTGGAAAGGAGAAGGCAATCCCGATTCGGTAAGAGAGATTCTCCGAGCCCTTTCGGGCATGCTCGACAAGATTCCGCCGGAGGAATTCGGGGAAGAATATATAAAACAAAAAATTTTTCCGTTTGCAGAAGAAAAGGGCAAAGGAAGCGTCCTCTGGCCCATGCGCGTCGCGCTTTCGGGACTTCCAAAATCCCCCGACCCCTTTACGCTCGCGGCATTCTTCGGCAAGGACGAGACGCTCCGGCGCCTTGCGGTCGCTGAAAAAAAACTATGAATTTTCAAATGAAGAAAACTTTTTTTTCTGTCGGCGCATTTATTTTTGTATTTTTTGCGTGCGCCTCTCTTTATGATTATGCGCACGCGGCGCGAGTTGACGAAATAAAGTCAAATATCGAGGCGCGCAACAAGGAACTCTCGAAAATCGAGGAAGAGATCAGCGGCTATAAGAAAGAAATACAAAAAGCGGGGACCGAGATTAATACGCTTTCCGGCGCGATTAAGACCATCGATTCGTCCCGAAAGAAAATCGAAGGCGATATCCGCGTCACCGAAAACAAAATCGGCACCACCAACCTCAATGTCGAGCGTCTCTCTCTTGAGATCGGGAGGAAAGAAGAAGGCATCACGTTTAATTTGTCCGCGACCGGAAATATTCTTCGGCAGATGTACGAAATAGAATCGCAGTCCCTCGCCGAAATAGTTTTGTCATACGACAATATCGCCGATTTTTGGGACAGCATCGAAAATTTAGGGCGGCTTCAGACAAGCATGAGCGCAAGCCTTGCCGAACTCCGGTCGCTTAAAGACGGACTTGTGGAGAATAAGGGAGATATGGAACAGGAGCTTGGCTCACTCGTTACGCTCAAGGGCTCGCTTTCCGACAAAAAACAAATTGCGGAGATCAACAAGAAAGAAAAAGAAAAGCTTCTGAAGCAGACCAAGAACAAAGAGGCCGAATACAAGGAACAGCTTGCAGACCGCCTGAAAAAGAAAGAGGCGCTTGAGGCGGAGCTTCGCGAGTTTGAAGCGGAATTGAAGACCGTGCTCGACCCGAGCCTTGTGCCCGGGGCGCAAGAAGGGATGCTTCGTTGGCCTCTCCGCGATGTTACCATCACGCAGTATTTCGGTAACACCCCCTTCGCCACGCAAAATCCCCAAGTGTATAACGGAAAAGGGCATAACGGCATTGATCTCTCCGCGCCTCCCGGCACGGAGGCGTTCGCCGCCGCATCGGGAATGATTGTTGATACGGGCGACACCGATGTCGCATGCTGGGGCGTATCCTACGGTAAATGGGTGCTCATTGAACATCCAAACGGACTTTCGACTCTCTATGCGCATCTCTCGCTTATCAAGGCTTCGAAAGGGCAGACTGTTTCAGCCGGAGAGACGATAGGATATACTGGAAATACGGGTTATTCCACGGGTCCGCATCTTCATTTCACCGTATTCGCATCGGATGCGGTCGGCGTTGCGGGGCTCTCGGCGCCGGCATACAAGAGCCGCGTATGCGGAACTGAGTTAAAACTCCCCGTGCTCACGAAGCAAAACGGGTATCTAAATCCATTATCGTATTTGCAGATTGTGGAATAGTATGACCAAAATTATTGTCATTGCGATTGTAGTGATTTCCGCACTAATCTATTGGAATATTGATGTCCAGAGTTTTGCGGAAGATCATCCGAAAATAAAGTCCGCAATCACGTCGGTAGGCGATTTTACCGTTGAATTTTGGGAGGATTCTGCGAAACCGATACTCTGGGGGTTTTATGAGGGCATCTTTGACAAGGCCAAAGAGGCGGAGAACGATGAAGAGAACACCGCAACGACGACGTTCGCGACAACAACTGAAACAATTTGAGATTGATTTTTTTGTTTTTTTAATTATACTGAACGGAGGCTTTTAGAAAAAAATTACTTGAGGAGGTTTCCTCTTGAGAGTTCTCACGTGGAATGTCTGGGCGCGGAACGAACGGTATCGCGATGTATACTCGTTCATTAAGCGCGATGGTTTTGATTTCATATGTCTCCAAGAAGTGACCGAGCCGCTTCTTCAGATGATCGAAGATGACGGATCATGGTCTATTTTTACGCATGAAGATACTTTTGGCCTGACGCATAAGAGAAAAAAGAAATGCCGCATGGCCATTTTGGCGCGGAACGAATTTTTTGTCGAAAAAGCGGGCGATATTGAAGCACAGGGTTTCCACTATATTGAGGCGCGCCGCGGGCGTGAACGAATTAAAATAATCAACGCTCATATGGAGAATACGCTCTCTCCCGCCGCGCGGCTGAAACAGCTTGATTCGATCATGCGCCGGCATGTTGATGGGCGAACCATTCTCTGCGGCGACTTCAATGCATTCGGGAGGAAGTGGCTCAAGCCGGTGCTTATGCTTTTTGAGCGAATACACTCGGGATCGTCGAGAGCTGATGAATATGGAATGCATGAGAAAAGGTCGCTTCTCGAACTCGTGCGCCGCTACGGTTTCCAAGATGTTTCGTGCGGGAAGATTACCTATCCGGGTTTTTTGATGCAGCTTGACTTCATCATCGCGCCGGATTCAAGAGTGATTAAGGAACGGTCAATTTCTCGAAAAACGTATGGATCCGACCATTCCCCAATTTGGGTTGATATTGAACTCGACAAATAAATTGTAGATGCTATAATAAAAATGATAGTATACATATTGTTGATTTTGCCCTGTTGGAGACGGGGCTTCTTTTTGCGTATACAGGGAAAAATGTTACGATAATCAATATATTTTATGGCTGAAAATGAAGCAAAAAAAACCAAAAAATCCGCTGTGGCGCTTCGCGAGGAGGAAACGCTCTCTTTTTGGCGCGGAAATGGGATTTTTGAAAAAACGCTTGAAAAGACGAAGGACGGGAAGCCTTTTGTTTTCTACGACGGCCCTCCATTTGCGACCGGTCTTCCGCATTACGGACATATTCTTGCGAGCGTCATTAAAGACGCCATACCGCGCTACAAGACCATGAAAGGGCGTTCTGTCCGGCGCGTGTGGGGATGGGATTGCCACGGGCTTCCGATTGAGAACATCGTGGAAAAGGATTTGAAAATTTCGGGCAAGCGCGAGATAGAAAAACTCGGGGTGGATATATTCAATGAACGCGCGCGCGGGTCCGTCCTTGCTTATGCCGCGGAATGGAAAAAAACGGTGGAGCGGATCGGGCGGTGGGTTGATTTTGACGGATCATACAAGACGATGGACAATACGTTTATCGAGTCTGTCTGGTGGGCGCTTAAAGAAATTTGGGGCAAAGGTTTCATCTATGAAGGAACGCGCGTTCTTCCGTATTGCCCGCGGTGCGAGACGCCTATTGCAAATGCGGAAATTGCGATGGACGGAAGCTATAAGGATATAAGCGACATTTCGGCGTATGTGAAGTTTGAGCTTGCCGATCTGCCCGGGACATATCTCCTTGCGTGGACGACCACTCCGTGGACATTGCCGGGGAATACCGCGCTTGCGGTGAATCCGGAGATTGTTTATGTGAAAGCGAAAGTTTTTGCCGGATCGAATACGCATGGTCTTGTTTCATCGGAAGAAAAATTTGTTATTGTGGCAAAAAATATTCTGGATGATGAAAAATACAGAGAGGGGGACGGAGCGTTTATTTTTAAACAAATAAGATTAGCAATAACGGATGAATTTTCCGGTCGAGACCTCATCGGTAAAAAATATAAACCGCTTTTTGGCTATTATGAGAAAGAAAAGAATTTGAAAAACCGCGAGAACGGCTGGAAGGTGTATGGCGCCGATTTCGTAACAACGGATGAAGGAACGGGAATCGTCCACATCGCTCCCGCGTTCGGGGAGGATGATATGAGTCTCGCGAAGAAAGAAAATCTGCCGATCGTTTGGCACGTGACTCCCGAGGGAAAATTCAAAGACAATTTTGCCGATGTATCCGGAGAGCCACTGTTCCAAGGGATACCGGTGAAGCCGAAAGACAATCACAAAGCCGCCGATATAGAGATGCTTAGGTCTCTCGCCGTTCGCGGGGCGCTTTTTGCAAAAGAAACAATCAAGCATTCATACCCGCATTGTTTTCGGTGCGAAACGCCGCTTCTCTATTACGCCTTGCCGGCATGGTTCATCAAAATCGATCCGATAAAGAACCGCGTCCTCAAAACAAATGAAAAAATCAACTGGATTCCGGAGCATTTGAAAGAGGGCCGATATAAAAAAATAGTCGAAAGCGCGCCGGATTGGAACATCTCCCGCAATCGTTTCTGGGCGTCTCCGCTTCCTTTTTGGAAATGCTCTGCGTGCGGCGCGATTGAAGTCATGGGTTCGCTTGACGATCTAAAGAAGCGAGTGAAGCCTCGGAACAGATATTTCGCCATGCGGCACGGCGAGTCCGAAAATAATGTAAAAAACACTCTCGGCACCCTCCAAGAAGATGCTCATCATCTGACGCCTTTGGGACGGGATCAATCAAAATCCGCCGCATCGAAATTGAAGAAAGAGGCGGCAATTGATCTTATCGTTTCCTCTCCGATTCTTCGGGCGCGGGAAACTGCGGAGATTATGCGCGAGGAGCTTGGCCTTCCGGAGAGCGCGCTTCATATAGATGATCGGATTCGCGAAGTATCCGGCGGAACATTCGAAGGGAAATCCGTGGACGAATACCATCGGCATTTCAAATCGGTAAAAGATCGCTTCACCGAGAAAATCGGCGGCGAAGACTACCATGACATAAAAAAACGAATAGGCGACGCTCTCGTTTCTTTTGAGGATTCCCATGAAGGAAAGAACATTCTTTTTGTCATGCATGACGCGCCCATGGGGCTTCTTCTCGCGGCGGCGCGGGGACTCGACGACTCCGCGGCGGCGGATCTTTGGGGAGGCAAATACTCGATTTTTGGGAACGCCGACGTCCGCGCGATCGAATACGCGCCGTTCCCTCATAATAGGAATTATGAGCTTGATCTCCATCGGCCCTATATTGATGCGTTTGTCTGGCCCTGCGATTCGGCAGGATGCGGCGGAGTAATGCGGCGCATCTCCGAAGTGGTTGACTGCTGGTTCGAATCAGGCTCCATGCCGTTCGCGCAGTTCCACTATCCGTTCGAGAACAAGAAAGAATTTGAAAAGCGGAATTTTCCGGCGGATTTTGTCGCTGAATATATCGCCCAGACGAGAACATGGTTTTATTATACGCACGTTATTTCCGTTATTTTGTTTGATGAGATTCCATTCAAAAATATCGTAACGACCGGCACTGTTCTCGCCGAAGACGGCGCAAAAATGTCCAAATCAAAAGGGAATTTTCCCGATCCGAACATTCTCATCGACACATACGGCGTTGACGCCCTTCGGCTCTATCTCTTCTCCTCTCCGATTATGAAATCAGAAGACCTTCATTTTTCCGAAAAGGGAGTCGACGAGATTTATAAAAAAAACATACTTCGGCTTGATAACGTGCTTTCTTTTTACATGCTTTACAAGGGATCGTTCGATGTGGGGGATTCGGAGCGCGAGAGCGGGCACGTTCTCGACCAGTGGATTCTCGCGCGGCTCCGCGAACTTTCGATCGGTGTAGCCGAACAGATGGACGCGTATGATATCGAGGCGGCGGTGCGCCCCATCGGTCTTTTTATCGATGACCTCTCCACATGGTATCTTCGCCGTTCGCGCGAACGCTTTAAAGGAGACGACCGCGAAGACACTCTCCGCGCTCTTCGAACGACCCGCTTCGTTCTTTTGAATTTTTCAAAAATAATCGCCCCCTTCATGCCGTTTATCGCCGAGCGCGTATACAGGGAGGTTCGCGGCGAGAGCGATCCCGAGAGCGTTCACCTCGCAGAATGGTGGAGCGAGGATTTTTCCGGACATGAAGAAAAAATTATCGCGGAGATGGGCCGTGCGCGCGATGCCGTGAATGTCATCCTCGAGAAGCGGAGCCGCGCGGGCATTCGCGTGAGACAGCCGCTCGGAAAGGTAACGATCCCGAACGCATGGAGTCTTCCGAATACTATCGAGGTCGTGCTCGACGAGGTGAATGTGAAGGATGCCCGTTTCGGCGATGCGGCGGAGGTAACGCTTGACACCGAAATTACGCCGGCGCTCAAAAAAGAAGGAGATTTGAGAGAAATACTCCGGAGCATACAAGGGCTTCGGAAGATTGCGGCGCTTGCGCCGTCCGACCGCGCCGTTCTCGAAATAAGCCGCACTGTCGAAGAGGATTTGGCGGATTCTTTGGAGTATCTCAAAAAAGCCGCAGGGCTTTCGGATATGCGCTTTGTCGATTTGGAGAAAGGCGAAAAAGCGGAAGTCGGGGGGAAGAGCATACTGCTTCATTTGGTTGCAAAAAAATGAGAATATGGCCTGCTTTTCGGTATCGGCTGGGTGACCCCCGACCCCGAGGTCTAGTTTTTTGTCTTACGGCGATTCAATCGCCGTTTTTTTGTGTTATACTATGAAATAATCATGAGGCCTTTATTCAACGACAATCTCTTTAAGTTTATTTTGAATTTTGTCGGCATCATTATGATCGGCATTGCCGGAGTTTTCTTTGCAAGTTTATACGAATATAGCGAGCGTTTGCCCGTAGAAGCGACGCTTGAAGAAAATAAATGACGCTTTCGAATAAAAAATGCGTCCCGTGCGAAGGGGGCGTGCCGCCTCTTGCGCGCGGCGAAATAGAGGAACTTAAAAAAGAAACGCCCGAATGGCGCGTAATTGACAACGCAAAGATTGAACGCGAATGGAAGTTTGCCGATTTTGCTCTCGCGCTCGCGTTTGTAAACAAAGTCGGTGAAATCGCAGAATCCGAAAATCACCACCCCGACATATTGCTTTTTGGTTGGAACAAAGTGCGTTTGTCTCTCTCAACGCACGCAATAGGCGGTCTCTCCGAAAACGATTTTATTCTAGCGGCAAAAATTGACAGATCAAAAGGATAACGCTATCTTTAATGGAATCGGTTTCAATTTAGACTAAATGATTGGAGGTTTCGCAGTGGACGAAATGAGCGGACTAACTTTCTGGACGTGGTGGAGCACCCTTTTTGTAATATTGACAATTTGCTACAGTTTTATATATATTTTTTTGTTTTTTGTATACGATCCAGACAAAATGTTTAAGGTGCCCTTGGTGCCCTTTTGGATTGCAGTTGTAGGATGGCTATTCCTCGGATTCTGGATAAGACTATAGAGGATGGAGTCAAATGGCAGTGAACCTAGATGCCATGCGTATTATTACCCTACCACTCGGTGGGGTTTTCTTTATAATATTTGATATTTCAGAAAGCGACGAGTCATTTTTCTGCAAAGGAATGCCCTCTGGTGCTAGAGCATGTTTCCAAACCCTTCCTACTCTGGACTCCCGTGGCATTTTGTGGTTTCGTCATTCTTCAAAAAATGGGCCTGTTGCCGAATGATACCTAAAACACCCCCGTTTTTCACAAAAATATTAATGCCACGCATGGTATAATAAAGGCATAAAAGCCTTAATTTTCAATACAAAACCATGCAAACGCCCTCCGATAAAACGACTTACTCTAGACTTACGAAGTCTAGAGTGTATAATTATACGAATGCAAAATATGGAATTTTATCATGTTCTCAACCGCGGTGTTGACAAGCGGTTAATTTTTAATGACAAGAAAGACTATTTTCGTTTCGTTCACGATTTGTTTGAGTTCAACGATCGATCGAAGGCCTCTTCAAATAATTTTTATTTTGCGCAGAACCTTGAAAGGGGTTTGAAATATTATGATCAAAAAAAAGAACCGCGTGAACTTTTGGTGAACATTCATTGTTTCGCTTTGATGCCAAACCACTATCATCTTCTTCTCTCTCCGGTTATCGATGGGGGTATTACAAAATTTATGACAAAGCTCAATATAGGATATGCAAAATATTTCAACGAGAAATATCAAAGGGTGGGAGCTTTATTCCAGGGGAGATTTAAGAGGTTTTATATAGAAAACGACCGTCATTTTCTTTTTATCCCTTATTATATTCATTTCAATCCGCTTGATTTATCAGGCCATGATTGGCGGGGCCGAAAAATTAAAAACACCAATGACGCGCTTTCTTTCCTTGAAAATTATCGCTGGAGCAGTCATCTGGACTACCTTGGAAAGAAAAATTTCCCGGCAGTAACCCAAAGAGGATATTTTCTTGATTTTTTTGGCGGAGAAGAAAAATACCGGAAATCCGTTAAAGAAGAGCTTAAAAATTTCAGTATCGATGACAGCCCTGATTATAAAGTCATGATGTTAGAGTAAGGTAGTTAATGCCTTTAACTCTAGACTTCGTAAGTCTAGAGTTAAAGCCCTGGCTTAGAAAAGGGGTTTTTGGGATTTTGGCGGAGATGCGAATTTGGTGCGGTCTTTGTCGGAAAAAATGCGAACCGTCCCGTATTCTCCGTCGTAGCCGCCGAGAATTGTGATCGCGCCTTTGCGCATACGCTTGACCGCTTCGGCTGTTATCTCGCCCGCGCTTCGCGCAATATCTTCAAGCGGGGCGTCTAGGAGAATCGTAAATTCGTTGCCGAGATCATGGATCATCTTCATGTGGAGTTCGCGCACTTTTTTGCTTCCCGATCCGGAAACACCCAAGACTTCGGCCAAAATTTCAGGAAGCGGCACGATGCTTTTAAAGGGCGGCCTTTTTTTCGGATCGAATCCTTCGGGCCTTTTCGCAAGCGTTTCAACGCGGTGCATGACGCCGATCGTCGCGCGCCGTCCGCATACGGGGCAGAGGCCTTTCCGTTTGATCGTTTCTTTGGGGTGGAGGCGCGTTTTGCAGTTGCGGTGGCCGTCCAAATGGTATTTGCCCTCCTCCGGATAAAATTCAATCGTGCCGAGAAACGCTCTCGGGTCGTTTTTTTTAAGCGCGTCCATTATCGCGAAATATGAAAGCTCGGTGTTGAAGAGATTCGCTTCGCGGCCGAGTTTTTCCGGACTATGCGCGTCCGAGTTCGAGATAATGGCGCGGGTATCAAGCTCCGGAATTCGCCAGTTCATGGCGGGATCGGAGGAGAGCCCTGTCTCAATCGCATAGATGCGTGGCGCAAGCTCGTCAAAGCACTCTTCAAGCGAGTCAAAGCCGGACTGCGATCCATAGACGGAGAAATGCGGAGTCCATATATGCGCGGGGACAAGCATGCAGTCGGGCGACGCATCAAGAACGATTTTCAGAAGCTCTTTCGTATCAAGACCCAGAATCGGTCTGCCATCGGAGTTGATGTTTCCGATTTTTCCAAGCGCGGCGTTTATTTTTGACGCGGCGGCGAATACCGGCGCAAAAACGAGGCTGTGCACTTTCCGCACCCGATCGTTTTTTTTGTAGATCGTGCTGATCTCGACGCTAAGGAAATAGCGCATCGGGGCGCGGCATTTCGCGGGCACATTTTGTTCGATTTTTTTCTCGATTGCGCCTTTGAGTTTGAAAAGCCCCGGTTCCGCTGGTTCCAATTTTTCCCGCACTTCCTCAAACCATAGCGGATGAGTAAAATCGCCGGTGCCGACGACGGTCGCGCCCTTGATTTGCGACCATGCGGCGAGCTCCGCGATGTTCATGCGCCTTGAGGTTGCTCGCGAATAGTGCGAATGTATGTGAAAATCTGCGATGAAACGCATCGTGCATTTATATTGCCATACGCCCGATACTTTGTATACTGTTTATGACCCGTTCTTTATGGAGGAATCGCCCATGGGCTTCCTTATGGCAATAACCGCTTACGCTCTCGGTCTTTTCTGGTCATATGCGGCAACCATTATTTTCTTTGCTCTCAAAATCGTTGTCCACGATTCGGAGTGGCACTATGCATCGTTTGCTGTTCCCGCCGTTCTCGCGTTTATCGTCTGGACATTTGCGTGCGTCACGGCATGGTTTCTTTATTCGTGCGTCGGCACATATACGGCGAATATTACAAAATATCTAACAATAGTTGCGATGTCCGTATTTGCTTTTCTTGCCGGATATATCGGCACGGATGTGGCGCAATTTCTTCTCCCTGACGCCGGAATCGGGCTTGGGAAATTTGATGCCGTGGATGCCCGTCTTGTCATGGGATTTATATATGCGCTCATCCCGATCGCATTCCTGAAATTCGATTTTTAATTCGCCGCCTCCTCGGGCGGTTTTTTGCGCTTAAACAGACAAAACGCTATAATGTCGGTATGCACAGAGACAATTTTTTTTCTCGCATTCCACCCGAATGGATTCTTCGGCTCGGCATCGCGGGAGTTTATTTTTATACAAGCACCGATATTTTCCGGCATACCGCTGGATGGTATTGGGCGATACAATCGCTCCCGGATTTTTTCCAACATGCGATTGGGGCGATCGGCATCGACACCTATCTCCGCATGCAGGCGGCCGGGGAATTCATCATTGCGCTCGTTATGATCGGATGGTTTTTCCCCAAAGCGGCTTCGCGGTGGGCGGGTCTTTTTGTCGCGTTCCAGATGGGGCTTATTCTTCTTTTGGTGGGACTCAATCTTGAAACCTACCGCGACATTGGAATTCTCGGCGCAGGTCTTGCCCTTTTTGCCCTGCTTTCAAAGAAATAACATGAGAAGCGCGCATGCGAGCGGTGTCGGCATCCGCGTCATGTCGTAAAAATTAAAAAAAGTGAGCGGCTTGTGGCCGCTCGTGAGAGAGAAATGAGATTGATGAATCATTTTAATATAATTTTGTCAATACTTGTTATATTTTAGAATTCCCTTATAATACCGCAATGCTTACACTCAAGGCGGAAAAGCGCGACAAAACATCAAAAGCGGCATATATAAGAAAACAGGGCAAAATTCCGGCGGTTTTTTACGGCGGGAAAAAAGCGGCTGGCATGGTGAGCGTTCCAGCCCGTGATTTCGAAAAAGTCCTCAAAAAAGCGGGCGAGACGGAGGTCATTTCTCTTGATGCGGGGGACGGAAATATCGAAGTGCTTATTCATGATATCGCCCGCGATCCGGTAACAGGACTGCCTCTCCATGTCGACTTTTACGCCATCGACAAAGACAAAGAAGTGGAGGTCGCCGTGCCCCTTGCATACGAAGGGGTTTCTCCGGCAGTAAAGGATTTTGGAGGCACTCTTGTCAAAGTGCTTCATGAGCTTGAAATTCGCGTTCTCCCGAGAAATATCCCCCACGAAATCAAAGTCGACGTCTCCGGATTGGCCTCCCTTGAGAGCCATATTGCGGTGAAGGATCTCGCGCTTCCTGAAGGCGTTACGCCGCTTGCGCTCTTGGAAGATATAGTTGTTCTCGTTGCGGAACGCAAAGAAGAAAAAGAAGAGCCCGAGTTCGACGCCGCGGCAATTGAAGTCGCAAAGAAAGGCAAGAAAGAGGAAGAAGAAGCTCTCGCAGAATAAAATTCCGTGCTATACTTATACGATGGCGCATGCGCTTCCAAAAATTTTTGCGGCGTTATTTTTGCTTATATTCGCCGCATCGCTTATTCCTATTTCTGCTCGAGCCGAGCTTGCCCCTGCGGAGCGGGCGGCGCTTGAGGCGGAGCTTGCGGAAATCGAAAAAGAGATCGAGGCCGAGCGCGCCAGTCTCTCGGAAAAACAGCGCGAAAAAGCGACTCTTGAACGGGACGTTGCCATTCTTGATTCTAAAATAAACAAGGCGAAATTGGGAATTCGCGCGCGGGACATCGTCGTCTCGGAACTTTTAAAAGAGATTGACGGGAAAGTTTTCACAATATCGGACCTTTCGGCGAAGATTGAACGCGAGAAAGAGTCGCTTGAGCATCTGATGCGGAAAACATACGAACTCGATTCGTATTCGCTTGCGGAAGTGGTGCTCTCCAATTTGAATATCTCCGATTTTTTTACGGATCTTGACACATTCCTATCCATAAAAAAGGCGCTCAATTTTTCTTTCACCGCGATCGCGCTTGCGCGGGAGAGGACATCTACTGAAAAAGAGCTTCTGGAACGCAAAAAAAATGAAGAAAACGAATTGAAAAACATCCAGCTGATGGAGAAGAAACGGCTTGATGACGCCGATATGGAGAAAAAACAGCTTCTCCGCATTACGAAAGGCCAGGAAGCGTCATACCAGAAAGTAATAAATGAAAAAGAAAAAGACGCCGCGGCTATTCGGAGCGCACTTTTCAATCTTCGGGGATCGAAGGCGATTTCTTTTGAAGAAGCGCTTGCGCATGCCGAGTTCGCGCGTTCGCATACGGGCATTCGCCCGGCATTTCTTCTAGGCATCATCCGCGAAGAGTCGAACTTGGGAGCTTTTCAGGGCAACGGGAATTGGCGCATAGACATGTATGAGTGCTATAAGTCGATCGGATATCCCTCCTCGGCAGAGAAACAAAAAACTGCGTATCTTGCAATAACCGGCGAGCTTGGATTCAATCCCGATGATATGCCGGTATCAAAGGCTCCCGGATACGGATGCGGCGGCGCTATGGGACCGGCTCAATTCATGCCGACCACCTGGATGGGCTACAAGAACGCCATCTCTGGCATTACGGGATCAAATCCTCCGAATCCGTGGAATCCGCGCGATGCGTTCGTTGCGTCCACCCTTCTCCTTAAAGATAACGGAGGCGCGGACGGAGGTTCTTCCGCCGAACGCCGCGCGGCGCTCCGCTATCTTGCGGGGGGCAACTGGCAGAAACCCGCGTATGCGTTTTACGGTGATGAAGTTATGGGTTTTGCGGAAGAATATCAAAGGTTGATTGATATTTTGGAAAGCTCTCCGCAGTAGAGGGTTGTTCCGTCCGTGCCCATCCGTCCGTTTGCTTTTCACAGGGCGCCATGCTATAGTGGATGCTATTATGAAGAAGGATTTGCATCCCAAATATTATCCGAATGCGGCGGTTACATGTTCGTGCGGGAATTCATTTGCCATCGGTTCGACCAAAGAGTCGCTTGCCGTGGAGATTTGCAGTAGTTGCCATCCGTTTTTTACCGGCAACGAAAAAATGATAGATGCGGGCGGACGGGTTGAGCGGTTCAGGCGCATCGCAAAAGCGGCGGAAAAAGCCCCAAAAAAGAAAAAAACCGAATCGGCGGCGGAGAAAAAAAATAAAAGGGGAGAAAAGGAGAAGGCCCTCTCGGGCGCGAAATCAAAAGTACGCACATGACGCCCTTCAGCGAGCGAAGCATACAGGACTTCAAGGATAACCCGAAGACGAGTTATCTTGCTTTTGAGTGGCAAAAAATAACCGAAAAAATTGCGGGCTTGGAGATTATGATTAAGAATGATTCGGAGATGGAGAAGCTCGGTAAAGACGAAATTAGGGATCTTGAGATTCAAAAAAGGGCGGTTGAAGAGCGCATCACCCAGATCATCGGGAACGCATCCGGAGAGGATGCCCAAACGCATAATGTGGTGATCATGGAGGTGCGCGCGGGCGCGGGCGGGGAAGAGGCCTCGCTTTTTGCCAAAGAGCTTGCGGAGATGTATGAAAAATACGCAACGCAAAAAGGGTATCGTTTTTCGCGCATTTCTGAATCGGAAAGCGGTCTCGGCGGGTATAAGGAGGCTGTGTTTGAGATTGGGGGAAAAGATGTATACGGCGTTTTCAAAAGCGAGATCGGTGTGCATCGCATCCAGCGCGTGCCGGCGACCGAGAAATCGGGGCGCATTCACACGTCGACCGCGTCTGTGGCGGTTTTGCCAGTCAGAAAATCCTCAGGTGTTTCGATCAATCCGGCGGATATTGAGGTTGAGTTCAGCCGTTCCGGTGGCGCGGGAGGACAGAATGTGAACAAGGTGGAAACGGCGGTTCGCATCACCCACAAGCCTACGGGGTTGGTTATCCGATGCACGAGCGAGCGCACCCAGCAGAGAAACCGCGAAAAGGCCCTTGCGATTCTTGAATCGAAACTTATCGCGCTTAAAGAAGAGGAGGAAGGAGGAAAGCACGCGGATGAACGGAGGGAGCAGGTTGGCACCATGGACCGATCGGAAAAAATTCGCACGTATAATTTTCTCCAAGACCGCATCACCGACCACCGGATCAAAAAATCATGGAGCAACATAGAAAAGATTATGGATGGGAATATCGAACCCATTATCGAGGCGTTTCAAGAACCGCAGGATATGAAGCATAATGCATAGTTTGCACTTTTCGCGGTCAGTAAAACCCCTCATTTTTTAGCGGTTTATAAAAACATAACTCAATTTTGAAATAATTTTTGGACACTGCTTTTCTTTTCATAGAGTCGAACCAGACGATTATAATTCTCGACGAGCTTTTTTTTCTTTTTCAATACGAAAAAAGCATAACTGTCGATTGATCTCCTCCTCTTTTTCCGCTTCCGTTTCTTTTAGGTGCCACGATACGGCCAAAGTTTCGGGTGCGGAAGGCAGCGTCCATTGCATTTATTAAAAAAAGTAAAGATTGACAATATTATTATATTTTATATATTGGCGGCAGGGAAATATCCCAATAGGAGTAGTTCCAAATGGGAAAAATTCTTTGCATGTTTAGTCTCCTTTTTTCTGCGTACGTTTTTGCGTGGGATATCGGGTCTGTTGATACGACGTTTCGGTTCACCGGACCGAATGATAAGATCATTGTTCAGGGTTTTTACGATCCTGATATTGGCGGGATCACCTGCCATATGAGCCACGCGCAAGCGGGCGGTTTGACAGGCGCTGTCGGACTTGCAGAGGATCCGTCCAATGCTTCTATCGCGTGCAGGCAAACGGCGCCGATTGGCAATATTTGCCAGGGTCAGGTTGATTCTGCAACTCCGCCCGGCGGATGTCTTGATGTTTCTCGGCAAAAAGAAGTTTTTTCCCAGAAAACGTCTCCTTTATTCAAGGAGCTTCACGTCGTGCGGATGTACGATCCTAATGTGCATGCGCTCATCTATCTTGTCTATTCGGACAAGATTATTGAAGGTTCGCCGAAGAATTCAATCTCAACAGTCCCGCTCTTTGCAGACGGCAAGTAAGCAGGAGGTATGGATTATGGGATCTGGTCTATTGGAAGCAATCGTCGGCATAACATTTATTGTACTTATTTTATGTTTGGTTGGTGTTGGAATCCTTGCTTTGCCTTTAGTCGGGCTTCTCTGGATCCTTTATTTTTTCTCCAGCATGACGCTTGGCGAAGGCATTGCGGTTGCCGGTATTGTAATCGCGGCAGCGATTATGCTTGCGCGAAAGTAATAAAAAAAACAAAAACGACATGAGTATGTCGTTTTTTTCGGGGAGAGTATTGTTTCTATTCAATATGCCGACGGTGAGAATCAAACGTCGCTCGTCCCTCGCTCCCACGAAACCCTCGGTTTCGTGAACTTCCTCCACGGGAAAACTACAGTTTTCCCGACCCCTTTCGTGTTCGAGCCTCTCCGCGGCATTTTTCATTGCATTCAAAATGCCGACGGTGAGAATCAAACGTCGCTCGTCCCTCGCTCTCACGAAACCCACGGTTTCGTGAACTTCCTCCACGTGGAAACAGGTGTTTCCCCGTCCCCCTTCCCGTTCGAGTCTCCCCGCGGCATTTTTCACTTTGTTCAAATATGCCGACGGTGAGACTCGAACTCACAAGCCTTGCGGCACATGGTCCTAAGCCATGCGCGTATACCAATTCCGCCACGTCGGCACTATATCTATTGAAACTGTAAGTCATTTTTTGTAGGATAACAATGTTTTATAATGAGAAAAGAAAAGCCTGCCGGGTGGCAGGTTATCAAAAACCAAAATAAAAGAATCACTAACAGGCGGTTAGAGTTGACGCGAGATAAACCCCTGCGGCTAAAAATCCCGCACCCAAAATGCCAACTCCAAGGATTTTATAAACGGCACCAAGCCCTAGTAGGCTTCCACCGCTCCCAGCAAGTACACCGGCAATGGCTGCCAAACTCACCGTAGACATTTTGTTCCCTCCTTTTTTTGGGATAAAATGTGACCGTACTGTATTGTATTTAATAAATTATGTCAATCTCTCTTAAAAATTTCAAGAAATTGCCTGATGCGCCTGGGGTGTATATGTTTCTCGGAAACAAGCGCAAGAAGCTCTATATCGGCAAGGCGGCATCGCTCAAAAACCGCGTGCGGAGCTATTTTCGCGAGGATATTGCCGTAACGCGGGGACCGAAGATAGCCAAAATGCTTGAACTTGCGCGCTCGGTTGATTTTGAGAAAACCGATTCTGTCCTCGAAGCGCTTATTCTTGAAGCCGCGCTTATAAAGAAATATCAGCCGCCCTATAACACAGACCAGAAAGACGACAAAAGCTGGAATTATGCCGTTATCACCAAAGAAGAATTTCCGCGCGTCCTTCTTGTGCGTCAGAGAGAACTTCTTGAAGGAAAATTTGATAAAAAATTCATACAGTATTCATTCGGCCCATTTACGCAGGGCGGAAATCTTAAAATTGCCCTTAAGCTCGTGCGAAAGATAATCCCATTTCGGGATTCATGCGCGCCGGAGTCGGGGAAGCCGTGCTTCAACGCGCAGATCGGGCTCTGTCCGGGCGTGTGCAGCGGCGCTATTACGGCAAAAGAATACGCAAAAAATATTCGAAATATAAAAATGTTTTTTGAAGGAAAGAAAAAGACGCTCATCTCAAAACTTGAAAGGGAGATGAAAACGGATGCAAAGAATCAAGAATTCGAAAAAGCGGAAGAAGTGAAACGCACGATTTTCGCGCTCAAGCATATTCACGACGTTGCGCTTCTCAAAAATGAGCCGGCGACTCATGCGGCGTTCCGCATTGAAGCGTATGATGTGGCGCACACATCCGGCAAAAATGCGGTGGGCGTCATGGCGGTTGTGACGGACGGTGTGCCGGACAAAAAAGAATACCGGACGTTTAATATCAAATCTTTTGAAGGAGTAAATGATACTCGCGCTCTTGCGGAGATTATTGATCGGCGTTTGGCGCATCATGAATGGAAATACCCGCGCCTTATCGTCGTAGACGGCGGGAAGGCGCAATTGAACGCGGCGGAAAAAGCACTCAACAACACGGGCGTTTTTATCCCCGTGGTGAGCGTAATTAAAGATGAACGCCACCGCGCAAAGGGGATTTTGGGAGATCAGGCTTCAATCCGCGCGCATGAAAAAGAAATATTTCTCGCGAACGCCGAATCGCACCGGTTTTCGCTCTCGCGGCACAGGAGAAAGAGAGACAGGATTTGATACTCTGAAGAATATGAATTATCATATACCATATGCCACTTTACGAAGATGAAAACGAAAACGGCGCGAAATTGCCGTGGAAACCGGCAGTCGCGGGTTTCTCCGCGCTCATCGGACTTTGGTTTCTTATTTTTGCCGACTCGCCGATACATGTCCAAGCTGGATTTGCATATCTGTTCGGGATCCCTCTCGCTGTTCTCCTTATCGGTCTATGGCCGAAAGTTCGCGCGCCGCTCAATGACGCGGGCGCGTTTGTGGATGACAATAGAAGGTATATGATCAATATCCTCTCCACGATTATTATTTTTGTCGTGGTTATAATCGTCCTCATGACGCTTACCTTTACGCGGGCGCACTTCGAAGGATACAGCTTCGGTTCGCCGCGAGATATTCAAGAGATGGGGTTTCCGACCGGGACCTATTAACCAACGCATTCTTCGGCGCGTTATAGCTCAATGATATCTACTATTTATGGGAAAAATTAGAGTAGGCATTCTCCGCGGCGGGACGAGCGGCGAATATGATGTTTCGCTCAAAAGCGGCGGCGCAATTCTCCGGCATATTCCGCGTAATATTTTCGATCCGGTTGACGTGCTTCTTGATAAGGAGGGTGTATGGCATCTCGACGGATTTCGCGCATCGCCCGAAAAAGTGGGGAGCGTTGTTGATGTCGTCTGGAATGCTCTTCACGGTTTTTATGGCGAAGACGGCAAAGTCCAGACGCTCCTTGATTCGCTTTTTATTCCCTATACCGGATCGCGGGCATTTGCGTCCGCCGCGGGGATGAACAAAGCTATCGCAAAAACGTATTTTAGAAACGCGGGCATCAAGACGCCCCGCTTCATGCTTCTCGAGCATTGGAAGAAGCACCGCCCCTCGGGGTGGGAGGATGATTATATCGCGGAACTTCCTTACCGCGTGGTTCGTTCTTTTTCGCCTCCGTGGGTTATTAAACCGCTCTGCGGCGGATCATCGCTCGGCATTCGCATCGCGCGCCATTTTAATGATCTTGATTCCATGATTCGCGAAGAGATGGCGGCGCAAACGGAAGACGTTTTTGTCGAAGAATTCGTGCGGGGGAGGGAAGCGACTGTTGCGGTCATAGATGATTTTCGCGGGAAGCCTCGCTACGCGCTTCCGCCGATTGAAGTGGTGAATAAAAAGGGCGGAGAGATTTGGGATTATGAAGCCAAATATGACGATAATTTCCACGATATTGTCTGCCCGGGACGATTTTCAAAGGAAGAAAAAAAGGCGCTCCGCGACATGGCGATAAAAATTCATTCATGCATGAATCTCCGCCATTACTCGCGCTCGGACTTCATTGTCGCGCCGCACGGCGTCTACGCCCTTGAAGTCAATACGCTTCCGGGCACGACTGAATCATCGCTTCTTCCCGCCGCGCTTCCCGCCGTGGGGATTACCATGCCCGAATTTATCACACACACGCTCATGCTCGCCTTGAAAAGGTAAAGGGGAAGCATCCTTGCTCCCCCGTAGTTCCGCGTCAGTCCTCGTCAACGACGATTGACATGACGCGGAGGGTATTTTCTCCGCCTCGGCTAAACATCCTGTATTTCCGCCGCTCCTCCTTGGAGCCCCCCACGATGTGGAGGCTTGCGACTCCCGCGCCCTGAAGCGCGTCGAGCCACAAGGGTTTGCGGAGTCCCGGCGATAATGCCGGAAGTCCGCGAAGGGAGATGTCAACGCACATATGTGCGCCGACGAACTTGCCCCGGAAGTTCATCAGTGTATTGAACTTCCTTTTAACGATTACCCCTTTGCTCAACCCCCGTACCTTGAACTCAAGGTTCGGGTTTGAGGTGGCGAGGACGAGCGGCTGGCGCCGTGGTTGCGTTGCCTCCGGTTCCTTCCCGAACAATCCTCGGAAAAAGCCGATAAGCTTCTTCATTTTATTCTCCTAATAAGAATGTATTGAAATTATAGCATCTTGACAAAAAATGTCAATATGATATACTGTTTTTGTTCTAGTTAACCCTATTTAACCTTGGAGGTAAAAATTATGGGTTGGTTAAAAAGAGTATTGGGCCTTGGGCCCAAATCTGTCTCGGCGGCGGGAACTAAGGCGGAGGTGGCGGAGGTCGTTTCCACGACCGACGCGGCCCCGGCCTCGTTCGTCACGGACATCGAGTCCGTGACGCCGACGGCTTCCACTCCCGAGGTGGAGGAAGAGGTCGCCTCGACCCAGACCAGGGTCCGCTGCGGGAAGCCGAGGCGCCGTCGTGGTAGTAAGAGCCGAAAGACTCGTGCGACTACGGTCAGCGGAAAAAAGTAAGGACGCAATTTGGCCACAGGGATGTGGCCATTATTTTTGGGAAATCTTCGGACATCCGATGTCCGAAGACGAGGGAGAAAGTTGTGGATTTCACGGGCTATGTTAAAATTGTTTTTATGTTTAAAGAATTTTTTATACGAAAAATTATGAAGAAACAGCTCGCCGGCATGCCCGAGTCCGAGCAGGAGAAAATAATCCAGGTGGTTTCGGATAACCCTGAATTCTTCCAAAAAATCGCGCTTGAAATAAAAGCGCGCATGGACAAAGGCGAAGACCAAATGGCGGCCACTCAAGCAGTCATGCAAAACTATCGGACAGAGCTTCAAGGCATGATGAAAAAGTAAAAAGGCCTCGCATATTTCCGGCGAGACCTTAGCTATTCAATTTCGTTCAATAGTGAGTAATTTGCCCACTCCCGCAACCCTGGCTTTTCGGGTCCATTCGCGATCAATAGATTCCAAATCCGAAGGGAACATCCATACTCTGTCGCACGCGCCGGAGCATAAGTCTTCGAGCCCCTGCGAGATAAATGTGCGTCTGTCACACGCGTCCAGAAGGGGCGACGGGGTGAGGAATTGGCAGAGTTGCCCGTTATAGAGGAAATACTCCAGGTTCGCCTCGCAATTAGTCTTTTGTATTACGGCTTGAGTTTTTTCGAACCATTCAAGGGGGTTTCCACATTCAACCATGAACGGGTTTTTTATTTTTTTCGGATCTACGATGAAGAATTGCCGGCAAAGATCCGTATATATCCGCTGGTTAAAATTTTTGTATAATCGGGTATCTCCCATATGAGCGCGAGCTCTATACGGAAGCAGTAACTCTTTTTCATTCGAATGAAACGCTTGTATGGTCATCGGGACGGTTCGCCCTTCTCGTACCGGAAGTATCCACTTTTTGTAGAGACTTTCCCATTCAGAAATGGTATCAGCTTGGATCGGATGCGGTTCGGCTTCCGCACGCGTGAATGATTCAAGGAGCGCTTCCGGCTCAAGCTCCCCGTCTGTTCCTGGTCCGGCTTCGAACAAAAATCCTTCTGCGCCGGAGTCGATAAATCCGCGAAGCGCGATCGCGTCAAACATAGGGCTTAAGACGTGCCGATCCCGCACTCCGCCATAGAAGCAGTCGCCCCCGAGATCTACAAGAACAATTTTTTCGTACATCCTTGAGAGTACGCTCAATGTTTTTGAAAAACCGCGTGAACCATGTGCAAGCGATAGACCGAATAAGCCGCTCTTTTTGTAATCCGGAATATTTTTGAAAAGCAGTGCAACCGCGTTGTCTACAAATACTATCTCTTTTTGATAGTTGTTTCTAATGAGGAATCGTTTTGAATCGGGGTTAATTTTTATCACCCCCTGCATTTCGGCGAGTGAGCCGGTATGGTGGTGGAACGGGCTCAACACGCCCGCAAAATCAGCGCGCCCCCATTTCCATCCGAGTCGTTTGAGCGAAAGTGACGCAAGAATTCCTGAAAAGACATCGTTGCCGCCGCCTATGCCGACGAATAAAATACTGTCTACTCGTTTGTTTTGTTCCACGTGTTCTGTCCATTTTTGCCTGATTAGATAATTGCATTTTTATGACAGAAGTCAAGAATGAATGCTTGATTTTTGATTTTCTATTCAGTATTCTTTATTGATGATTAAAAAAGAAAAAGGCGCTATTATACGGTCGTATGTTGTGGAATTTGACCGCGAAGAAGACGGCCGCTGGATTGCGGAAATCCCAAAACTGCTCGGCGTGATGTCATACGGCGCGACCAAAAAAGATGCGGAGCGGAGAGTATATGCAGTAGCGCTTCGCACGCTTGCTTATGCAATAGAAAATAAGAAGGTGCCGATACAGATTTCTTCTTTGTTTACGGAACATGGAATGGCGCGCCGTTAAAGCATCACATGTTTTGGGCGCACTTTTTCGCCTTGGCTGGCATATCAAACGGCAGAAAGGCTCTCACCGTATACTCGGCAGAACCGGTTGGCCGGATTATACATTTCTTTGAATTACGAAACTAAATCCTGCTGCGAGCTTTTGGACTTCGACTGCGCCAAACCCGAAAATTTTTCGCAATACCTACGGCATTAAACGAAAAATTATTCTGGTTCGGTTCGCTCGAAGCCAAAAACTCTCGTAACGAATTTAGTTTCGTAATTCAAAGACATTTGCATTTCATGATCGTGAAGAGATTGGTCCTCGTATGTTGTCTCGTATTGGAAAACATACCGGACTCTCTCCTGATGATCTCTAAAATTTATGCTCAATATCGGCATTGTCGGCCTCCCGAATGTCGGGAAAAGCACGCTTTTTAACGCATTAACCAAAAAGAGCGTGCCGGCGGAAAATTATCCATTTTGCACCATTGACCCCTCTGTCGGGGTTGTTGCCGTGCCGGACGAGCGGCTCGCGAAGCTCTCGGTGTTTTCGCATTCAAAAAAAACGGTTCCCGCCGCCATCCAATTTGTCGACATCGCGGGACTCGTCGCCGGCGCGCACAAAGGCGAAGGCCTCGGCAATCAGTTTCTCTCGCACATTCGCGAGACGGATGCCATAGCGCATGTGGTCCGGTTTTTTGAAAAGAAGGCGGTTTTGCATGTTGCGGGAAACGTCAATCCGCTCGCGGACATGGAAACAATTGATCTTGAACTGATTCTTGCCGATCTCGAGACCTCAACCAAGCGGAAGGGAAGTTTGGAGCGGGACGTGAAGCGCGGCGACAAAGACGCGGCGGTATTCTCGCGCGCGATCGATAAAATTGTCACCCTTCTTGAAGCCGAAAAACCCGCGCGCGAGGCGATTCTTGACGAGGAAGAGGGTAAAAAGATAAAAGAGCTCGGACTCATTACGATGAAGCCCGTGCTTTATGTGCTTAATATTATTTCGGGCGAGGATGCGCCTTCAGGCGAAGGTTTCGCGGAGTTGAAACAGTATCTTGAAAAAAACGGCGCACACATTGTATGCGTAGACGCGCGAAGCGAAGCGGAACTCTCCGAGCTTTCTGAAGAAGAAAAAAAACAGTTGAAAGATATGATTGGGGAAACGGGCGGTATTGACGCGCTTATCCGCGAGAGTTATGCGCTTCTTGACCTTATCACTTTTTTTACGACAGGCGAGGACGAATCGCGCGCGTGGACGATCAAAAAGGGTTCTACGGCCCGCGAAGCCGGCGCCGCGATCCACACAGACTTCCGCGACAAGTTCATCCGCGCCGAAATTATTTTCTGGGAAGACCTTCTTCGTGCCGGCTCGTATGCAAAAGCCCGCGAGGAGGGCAAAGTTCGCACTGAAGGCAAAGAATACATCGCGAAAGACGGCGACGTGATTGAATTTAAGATTTAACTTGACAATTTCATAAATAAATGTAATTTTTTGTTAATATAATAAGGTCTTTGATTTTGGCATAGCACGGAGACGGATATGAAAGAAAAATACATGACGATTATCGGAGCAGGGCTTGTCGGCTCGCTTCTTGGGAGAGTGAAGAAATTGAAACGGAAATACTCTCTTTGCTTCGCAAATAAGCAGACAATTAAAAAACCCGTATTTTCCGGGTTTTTTTAAAGAAACAAATTGAAAAAACAAGACCTCATGTTTTCGGAAGAAACGCCCGCGCTTTCGTAGAGGAGCGCGATTTTTTGTTTAAGCCGTTTTTTCTCGTTGTCGTTTTGGGCGTCATAGCGCATCCATATATTTTTTTCTTTCAGATATGTATGGCGAGACGAATATAAGCCGATCCATCTTCTGACGACGGTCGTAACGGAGAACGGTTCCCCGTTCAAATAAAATACGACAAGGGCGTTGAAGTCTCGGCTTTTTTTGTCGAAAATTTCAAGCGTCATCTGCGGCGGCGTGCATTCCGCGCGGATGTCGGGTTTTTCAAAATTAGGCGGATCAGCAGGTACGGCCGCGTGAACGGCAAGGGAGGCGAGTAAAAAAGCTCCCGCAAACAAAGGCGCGCGCATAGTTAAATCCTTCGCATAAACTATTTTTTAAACTACCGCAGGAGAGGCGCGCACGCAAGCTTGCGTTTTGCATACTATTTTGTATACTGTCAAGAACTTTCTATCTATGCGGAAATACGATCATAAAGAAATTGAAAAAAAGTGGCAGGAGCGGTGGGAGCGCGATAATTCATTCGGCGCGGAAGACGGCAATGAAAAAAAATATTATTGCCTTATTGAGTTTCCCTACCCATCAGGAGACGGAATTCATGCCGGACACGTGAGGAGCTATACCGCAATGGATGTGATAGCGCGGAAACGCCGAGCCGAGGGCTATAACGTTCTTTTTCCCATAGGCTGGGACGCATTCGGACTTCCGACCGAAAACTACGCCATCAAAACGGGCATCCATCCCCGCGAGGTTACCAAAAAAAATACCGACAATTTCAGGCGCCAACTCAAAGCGCTTGGCATCTCGTTTGACTGGTCGCGCGAAATAAATACAAGCGATCCCGCATACTATATATGGACCCAGTGGATTTTTCTTCAATTGTATAAACACGGACTCGCGTATAAGGCAAAAATAGCCATCAACTGGTGCTTTTCGTGCAAAATCGGCCTCGCGAACGAAGAAGTCGTGGATGGGAAATGCGAGCGTTGCGGCGGCGCGACCGAGAAGCGCGAGAAAGAGCAATGGATGCTTAAAATCACGAAATACGCCGACAGACTGCTCAAAGATTTGGATAGCGTGGATTATTTGGAGAAAATAAAAACACAGCAGAGAAATTGGATAGGGAAGAGCGATGGTGCAGAAATTGATTTCAAGCTCTCGGGAATTCCAGGACAGGAAGACGGGAAACATTCTGTAAAAATCTTCACCACAAGGCCGGATACTATTTTCGGCGCGACGTTTCTGGCAGTTTCACCCGATCTTGCAAAAAAATGGCTCGATATCGGCTGGCAGGCAAACGAAGAGGTGAAAAAGTATGCGGCGAATGAATTTGCATCGCGCAGAGCGAGAGATTTCGAGGAAAAAGAAAAAACAGGAGTTGATGCGGGAATCTTTGCTGTCAATCCTGCAAACGGCGAAAAAATTCCGGTGTGGGTTGTCAATTATGTGTTGGGCGATGTCGGCACCGGCGCCATCATGGCGGTTCCCGCGCATGACGAGCGGGATTTTGAGTTTGCAAAAAAATATGATCTGCCGATAAAGATGGTTGTGTGTCCTCATTACCCGGAAAAAACATGTCCGGTTCTCGATCATGCCTACACGGGGGCGGGGCATCTTGTCGGATCAGGAGCATTTGATGGCATGGCGAATGAAGAAGCGAAAAAGAAAATTATCGAATTTGTCGGCGGAAAACAAAAAACGACATACAAACTTCGCGATTGGGTTTTTTCGCGCCAGCGTTATTGGGGAGAACCCATACCGATGATTTTTTGCAAGGAATGTGGCTGGACGCCGGTTTCCGAAGAGGATCTGCCGGTTGTGCTCCCTGATGTGCAAAAATATGAGCCGACCGACACCGGGGAGTCGCCGCTTGCGAATATTGCCGAATGGGTGAATACAACGTGCCCGAAATGCGGCGGTCCGGCTCGCCGCGAGACGGATGTGATGCCGAACTGGGCCGGATCGTCATGGTATTTTTTGCGGTATTGTGATACAGAAAATAAGACTGCGCTTGCGGATAAAGAAAAGCTTGATTATTGGATGCCTGTCGACTGGTACAACGGCGGAATGGAACACACAACGCTTCATCTCCTCTATTCGCGTTTTTGGAATAAATTTTTGTTTGATATTGGCGCAGTGCCGGTCTCCGAACCTTACGCAAAGAGGACATCACACGGACTCATACTCGCGGAAGGCGGGGTCAAGATGAGCAAATCAAAAGGAAACGTTGTCAATCCGGACGATATTGTGGATCACTACGGAGCTGATACGCTTCGTTTGTATGAAATGTTTATGGGGCCATTTGAACAGGCGATCGGTTGGAGCGAAGATAGCCTTATTGGTCCGCGGCGTTTTCTGGAAAAAGTATGGGGGCTTCGCGAAAAAGTTGATAAAGGAGTTTCAGATACGGCGGATAAAGAGTTGGAAGCGCTTCTTCATCAGACGATAAAAAAAGTTTCGGAAGACATTGAGGCGATGCGATTTAATACGGCGATTTCGCAGATGATGATTTTTAGCAATGAGCTTGAGAAACGAGGATCTATTCCGACTGACTATTTCGTTTCGTTTTTGATGCTTCTTGCTCCCTTCGCGCCGCACATCGCGGAAGAGATATGGGAGTCGCTCGGCCATGAACACCCCATTCTTCATGAGCCGTGGCCTCTATATGACGCGGACAAAATCGTCGTCGAGGCGCAGACTATCGCCATACAGGTGAATGGCAAGGTGCGGGGCACGCTTATCACCCAAGTTTCGAGTAGAGAAAATGAGATTTTGGAAGAAGCGCTGCGTGATGAACGCATAAAAAAATGGGTTGGCGCGGGAAAAGTAAAGAAGACTATCTATATACCCGGGAAAGTCCTCAATATTGTTACTGTACTTTGAATTACGAAACTAAGTCCTACTGCGACTTTTTGGGCTTCGGCTACGCCAAACCCGAAAATTTTTCGCAATACCTACGGCATTAAACGAAAAATTGTTCGGTTTCGGCTCGCACGAATCCAAAAACTCTCGTAACGGCTTTAGTTCCGTAATTCAAAGTACTGTAGGGGGAATATCCGATATCTCTTGACGGCAAAGAAGGATAGTGTTAGATTTTCCTATGAGGTTATAAACTATAGTTTTATTAGCTTTTTATTCATAATCAGTATGTCTACGAAACCTTTTAACAAACCCGAGGGGGTTGTAAAGAAATTCCTTTCAGTCCTGCCGGAACGCACACAGACTATTGTGGTGCGGCGCTTTGGCCTTGATGACGAGGCTCAAAAGATGACGCTTGAGGCCATTGGGGATGAGTATGGCATAACGCGGGAGCGCGTGCGCCAGATTGAGAATTTTGCGATCAATACCATCCGGCGATCCGACGTCTTTGAAGACGAGCACGACGGCCTTCAGGGTCTCCACGATACGGTTATATCGCTCGGCGCCGTGGTCGGAGAGGCAGATCTTCTCTCTCATTTAAGCGATAGCAAGAAAACGCAGAACCAGCTGTATTTCCTCCTGGTCTTGGGAGACTCTTTCTCCCGTTATAAAGAGGACGACGAATTCGTGCATCGTTGGAGCGTGGATGACGCGGTTGCGCAAAACGTCTATGCGGCGCTTCGCCGGCTCGCCGTTTCTTTGGATGCCGAAACGCTTATTCCGGATCAGGAATTCATCAAAATGTTTCGCGGACACCTCGGTTCCGTGGACGAACGCCACAAAGAGAACGACGAGACGCTTCGCCGGTGGCTCGCTATTTCAAAGATGATTGGAAGAAACAAACTCGGGGAGTGGGGGCATGCGAGCAGTCCGAATGTAAACGCCCGCGGCATGCGCGACTATGCGTATCTTGTCATCAGGCGGCACGGCTCCCCCATGCACTTTACCGAAGTGGCGAAATCGATTACCGAGCTTTTTGGAAAGAAAGCGCATGTGGCGACCTGCCATAACGAGCTTATCAAAGACAGCCGCTTTGTCCTTGTCGGGCGCGGGCTTTATGTTCTCACCGAGTGGGGATATTCGAGCGGCGTCGTGCGCGATGTCATACGGGACATTTTGAAAAAAAGCGGCCCCCTTGATAAGGACGAGCTCATCAACCGCGTTTTGAAAGAACGGTATGTGAAAGAAAATACGATTCTCGTGAATCTTCAAAACGGGCGGCATTTCAAAAAAGGGAAAGACGGGCGATATATGGCGGCGCGGTAGAGCAAACTCAAAAGTCAAAACTCAAAACGCAAATCTTCATCTTAAAACCAAAAACGCGGATGCTTTTGTGGTTTGTGTTATTTTTTTGAGTTTTGCGCTTTGCGTTTTGCGTTTGTTTATGCGAAGCACAGTATAGTTATACAGAGTTATACAGCCTTTTGATCAACAATATTGGTGGTATAATTACAATCATGCCTATCCTTGAAGATATTTTGACAGTATTGGGGCTTATTATTTTGCTTATACTTGTCGGCTTCGGTTTGTATGCGTTTCTCGGCGCATACTACGGAGATGCGGTTAACCAGATATTTCGCGTGTTCGCCTATACCGCGCCGTACTGGCTCCCCATAATTCTCGGCGCGATGCTTTGGGATACCTGGGTGCGATATATCAGATCGCGCTTCATCCACACAACGCCGTATACGCTGCTTGAACTCAAGGTGCCGCGGGAAGTTGAAAAATCTCCGCTCGCCATGGAGATCGTCCTTTCGGGGCTTCATAACACAAGCGGCGAATCCACCTGGGTCAAACGGAGCGTTCAAGGGAGGGTGCGCACATGGTTTTCTTTTGAGATGGTTTCCATCGAAGGAACGGTGCATTATTTTATCTGGACGCGGACTGAATTCAAAAACTGGGTGGAGTCTCATATTTATGCGCAGTTTCCGACTATCGAAATCCATGAAGTTCCGGATTATACGAAATATGTCTCATACGGCTATCCCGGAGGGGAAGAGTGGGGTCTGTGGGGGTCAGAGTATAAATTCACCAAACCGGACTGTTATCCCATTAGGACCTATATCGATTACGGCATGGATCGCGGCGAGATAAGGGAGAGGGAGCAATATATAGATCCGCTTGCTTCGGTGATTGAGTTTTTGGGTTCTATACGCAAAGACGAGCAGTTTTGGATTCAAATCATGTTTCGTGCGACGAAGCCGTCCCGCAAGGGAATTTTTTTCAGCAAACCGACTGACTGGCGGGAGGAAGGCCAGGCGCTTGTCCAAAAACTCGCCATACCGCCCGATGTGGAGAATAGGCGCCTTACGAAAGGGGAGATGGAGACGATTAACGCCATCGAACGGAGCATCTCGAAGCTCGGCTTTGATGTCGGTATCCGCGTCATGTATATCTCGAAGACGCACGCATTTCGATCCCAAAACATTATTGGTGTTATGAATATATTCAAGCAATTCGGTTCCATGGACCTCAATGCGTTCAAATTCACCCGCGAGACGGATTTCGATTACCCGTGGCAGGATTTCAATGGTATACGCGCGAACATTAAGAAGCGTAAAATGATTGATGCATACCGGCGGCGGAGCTATTTTCATGCGCCGTATTCACGAACGCCTATAATCCTCAATACCGAGGAGCTTGCGACTATTTTTCACTTCCCTTCAAGCGCAGTAACGACTCCTTCGTTCGCCCGCATCGAAACCAAGAAATCGGAGCCGCCGTTTAACCTTCCGCGCTAAAATATGGAAAGAATGCCTCCTAAAAAAGAAAAATACATCCACTTCGCCGAATCGTTGTCGGTTTTTTTAAAAAATACGGATGCGAATGTTCAGAAAATTTTGCTTGATAGAATATTTCAGAAAAGAGCAACAATGGCGTTCGGCATTTTTGCCCTTGCCGCAGGGCTTTTTTATATCGCTTTTTCTCCGCCGCGTGATTTTCCATCCGGCGCGATAGTCCGGATTCCCGAAGGGGCGACTCTTGTCGATGCCGCGGATATTCTTGCAGAGGAGGGCATTATTCGCTCTCCATTCGCGCTTCGATTTCTCGTTATGTCGCTCCGCGGAGAGGCGGGCGTCGTTGCCACCGATTATTTTTTTGGAACGCCGACATGGCTTTTTTCCGTTTCAGATCGTATTTTGTCGGGTGAGAGCGGCATTCCCGCAATCCGCGTTACCGTTCCCGAAGGGGCGACGAAATGGGACATCGCAGATATTTTGAGCCGCAAGCTTCCTTCATTCAATCGAAATGAATTTTTTGCGCTCGCGCATGACAAGGAAGGTTATTTGTTCCCGGACACTTATTTTTTTCTTCCGACCGCATCGGTCTACGATATAATTTCGCGGATGAATCGGAACTTTTATGATCGCATCGACCCACTCAAAAAGACTATCGAGGCGAGCGGCAAAAATCTTTCAGATATTATCATACTCGCTTCGATCCTTGAGAAGGAGGCGCGGACATTCGAAAGCAAGCGCGTGATAGCGGGCATACTTTGGCACAGGCTTGAATTGGGGATGCCGCTTCAGGTTGACGCGGTGTTTCTTTATATCAACGGCAAGAGCACTTTTGATCTCACCTATGACGATCTTGCCGTTGCGAACCCCTATAATACCTATAAGTATAAAGGGCTTCCCGTCGGGCCGATTGCGAACCCCGGGCTTGATTCCATTCTCGCCGCATTTGACCCCGAACCATCCGAATATCTTTTTTACCTCTCTGATATGGAAGGGAATATGCATTACGCGGTCAATTTTGAGGAGCATAAAGAAAATAAAAGGAAATATTTGCGGTAGTGGCTCTTTTTTAATCGCGCTATTGAGGGAAGGAGGAAAGAAAAGGCAAGGTCTTTCTTTTTTTGTGTTTCTATGGTGATATGAGAGCAGGTGGCGGCTTTTGCCGCACAAAAGAGCTTTTTGAAAAGTTTTTGGAGGTTATAAGAGATGAAAAAGACCGAATTACCTATCGTTCCCGGGCTTGAGGGGGTCGTTGTGTGCGAGACTGCGGTTTCGTGCGTTGGACATGAAAAAGGCCTAATATACCGTGGTTTCCCGTTGGATAAGCTTGTAAGGGACTGCTCATACGATCAGGTTGCATATCTGCTCATGTATGGAAAATTGCCGGATGATACCGAAGAGCGGGAATTCATGCGGCGGGTCGCGGGTGGCAGGAAACTCCACACAATCGTAAAACAGGCGATCGGATCGCTTCCGCGCACGACCCACCCGATGGATGTTCTTAAGGTGGGCGTAACCGCGCAAGGTATTGCGTTTCCGGAGCAATCGCCGTCAGCTCGAAGCGCGCGTAAAATCGGCGCGACGCTCTTGGGCGCTCTTCCCGCGATGCTTGGATTTTTCAGGAATGCGGTTTTGGGAGAGCTATTGCGGAAAGAACCAAAAGGCGACAAGCCCGAGAGTATTGCCGCACATGCGCTCCGTATGGTCGGGGAGGGCACGGATGCGGCCGCCATGGGCCGTTCTCTTATCGGGTATGGCGATCACGACCTCAATGCATCCACATTTGCGACACGGGTATGCGCAAGCACGCGCGTCGACATATATTCGGCAATCTGCGCGGGTATTTGCACGCTCTACGGGCCGCTTCACGGCAAAGCGAGCGAGGATTCGCTTGATCTTATTTTATCATTTGGGAATTTGGCAGATGCGTTCATTGGCATCCAAAATATGCTTGTCCAGAAAAAGAAAATCCCCGGATTCGGCCATCGCATGTATAAGCATGGCGATCCGCGGAGTGGTATCATAAAAAAAGATGCGTGGCGTTTGTGCAGAGAACGTTCGTGCACGGAGTTGCTTAAGATTGCCGAAGTAATCGAAATGACGATGTTTGCAGAAAAACATCTTTATCCGAACGTGGATTTTTATACCGCGATTGTGTATCACCTTTTCGGCATTGACCAGCATTTTTTCACCGCGCTCTTTGAAATCGGGCGTTTGCCAGGGGCTATCGCGCATATCATTGAACAGCGCGAGCTCGATACACTGATTCGTCCCATGGCGCGCTACATCGGGTCGCAACCGGACGAGGTATTGCATGACACCAATTCAGTTTGAAGAATATGATCAGGTTATTCAAGACATCGCGACGTATGTAGCTGAAACACCGATAGAGAACGAAGCGGCATACGACACTGCACGCCTTGCGCTCATGGATGCCATGGGGTGCGCGATGAAAGCGGGTGATAACTGCCGATCTTTTATTATATCGCGCGCACTCACGATAGATGAAGCTCTGTTTGAGATCGATACCGCCTCTAGCGCATTCATTTTCGGGGTAATAATCCGATGGCTTGATTACAATGATACATGGCTTGCAGCCGAATGGGGGCATCCGTCCGACAACCTTGGCGCGATTCTTTCGGTCGCTAGCTATCTTTCTCGGTGCGGGGTAAAGTTAACCATGCGGGATGTTTTGACCATGCTCATCAAAGCGTATGATATTCAAGGCGGCATGGCGCTCCTAAACAGCTTTAATAAGCGCGGCATTGACCATGTTATTCTTGTGAAGCTCGCGTCAGCCGCAGTTTCGGCGCATCTCCTTGGACTTTCCAAAGAGGGAATAGCCGCGGTGATTTCGCAGGTTTTTTGCGACGGAGGAACGCTTCGCGCATATCGGCATGCGCCGCAGACAGGACAGCGGAAATGCTGGGCCGCGGGAGATGCGGCGAAGCGAGCGGTGGAGCTCGCGGTTATATCTCTACACGGCGAACCCGGATATCCCAAAATACTTACCGCCCCTACATACGGATTTTACGATGTGTTTTGGGGAGGGAAGGAGTTTGAATTTCCGGAGTGGTTCCAATATGGATCGTATGTGATGGAAAACATCCTGTTCAAACTCTCGCCTGTGGAATTTCACGCGCAAACCGCGGTGGAAGCGGCAATAAAGATTCGTCCGGAAGTTATTGATCGCATACCGGAAATAAGGAGGATAGTTATTGAAACACAAGAGCCGGCATGGCGGATTATTAATAAGTCCGGCCCGCTCAAGAATCCCGCGGATCGCGATCACTGCCTTCAATATGCGGTGGCGGTCGCGCTCTTGAAGGGGGGCATTGTTTCGGAAGATTACGAGAATGATGCCGCAAAAGATTCGCGGATTGACGAACTTCGCACAAAAATGGAAGTGCGGGTGAATGACGCGTTTACGCGCAATTATTACGATCCGGCGCTTCGCTCGGTCGGAAGCTCCGTGCAGGTCTTTTTCAAAAATTCGACTGTTGAAAAGAAGCCGAAACAGACAAAAAAGATCGCGATAGAGTTCCCGCTCGGCCATCCTCGGAGGCGCGAGGAAGCGCTCCCGCTTATTCGGGAAAAGTTTACGCGAAACCTAGCCGAATCCGAATACAAGCTTTTCACCTCCAGACATAGGGAGAAAATTTTGGAACTTTTTGACGATCTGGAGAGATTTGACGCCCTTCCGGTGCCGCAATTCATGGATATTTTTGTTGGTTCATAAACGCCCGACTCCCGGGCGTTTTTTTATATGTTTTATAAGTGATTGTTTAGAGCATGTTCAAAAACTCTTGACTACTGCGAATTCATGTTGCGGGCTGCAAACGGCGGCTCGGAAAGACTCAAAATATCAACAATATTCTTCGCTTT
>JAKEFN010000001.1 GCA_022616085.1 bacterium | reverse complement strand
GCGCTCCATCTTCATCATCTCTTCCATTCTTCGGAGATGTTCTTCAGGGAAAAGTCCTTGTTTCTTGGCAAACTCAAAACATTCATCCCGATGCTCGGGAGCATTACAGTATGTTTCGCATTCGCGCCCTATGCACCCGCCGGGGCCTCCAGCCTCCGTCGCGTCGATAAACTTCTTGATTTTTTCCGCTTCTTCGGGAGTCACCAAACCTTCACGAGAAGCAAACTCTATGCACTCACGTTCACGCCCAGGCGCTTCGCAATACTCTTCACATTCCCGCCCGCGACATCCGCCGGGACCTTCCACGCTCATTATATGCCGCATTCTTTCCGCTTCCTCCGGCGGAATAAGGCCGTGTTCAAGCGCAAAATTCATACATGTCTCCCCATTCGCCGGATCCGAACAAAAAGCTTCACATTCCTCAAAAGTGCCGCACCCTCCCGGACCGCCTTCTTCTTCAACAATCCGCATCGCTTTTTCCTTGTCAATTTTCGGCTCTTTGGGGCCGATGTCATGTACTTCAAATTCATCGCGATAATGCCCTCCCTCTTCCATGAGGGACAGAATCCGCTCTGCTTGTTCGGGACTCATCATTCCTTCGTCTACGGCATAACGGATGCACGTTTCCTGATTTTCCTCTTGGTTGCAAAATCGATCGCACTCCTCCCGATTACTGCATCCTCCGGGTCCTTTTTTGTTTGCAAATTTTCTCGCTTGCGCCGCTTGTTCCGGAGTCATAAACCCTTCTTTCTCCGCAAAATCTATGCAGGCGGTCTGATTTTCCGGATTTTCACAAAACGTTCTGCATTCTTCCTGATTTTTGCATCCGCCCGGACCCCCTTCGTTTAAACGTTTTATTTTTTCGCCCTCTTCTGCATTCATATGTCCGTGCGAAACAGCATAATCAATGCATTCGTTCCTATTCTCCAAATTATCGCAGTATTCGCGGCATGCATCCCCGCGGCAGCCTCCCGGACCATCTTCGGCAGGCGGCGGCAGAGCGCGCCTTTCTTCCTGTATGAAACCGTTGTCCCGAGCCCATGCATAACAAGCATCTCCATGCGCGGCATCGTCGCAATATACCGCACATTCCTCCATTGAAGCGCAGCTTCCCAGCTCGGGAATCGGGAACTCAACATCGAAAGTGCTTTCTTGCGCGTTCGCGAGACCGAAAAAAATAAAAATGCCTATGAATAACCACCCTCCATATAATAATTTTTTCATAGAAACGTATTATTGCTTAAAGGGATTTACCGTTTCCTGCTCAAACGGATTTTCATATCCATCTTCAAACGGATTCGCCGATACTTCTTCTTCGGTAAACGGATTTACGCTTTCCAGTACTTCTTCCTGGAGCGCGTTCCCCGCCGTTTCCTCTGGCGCTCGGCTTTTTTGTCCTTCTTTGAAGCCGTATCTATATCCGCCGAACGCGGCTATGCATACGGCAAGAATCCCGACAATAATCCATATGGCTATATTTTTTTCTTCTTGCATATATAAAATAAATGAGGTGCTAATATTGTTTCCAGAATAGCACCTGTAAAAGACTCGCGCTATTTTTTATCCACAAGGCCATTCTGCTGGATATTAAAAAGCGCGTTTGAAGACGCGCTTTTTTTATATTTCGATTTCAGCAAAAAGTTCTGCGAGTTTCTGTTCGGTTTCCGTGGATGGCGGCACCAAAGGAGACCTCCATACCGGTTTAATCAGATTTTTCTGCGCCATCACGGCTTTAACGGGAATCGGGTTTGTTTCCATAAAAAGCGCCTTGGCTAATGGGAAAAGCCGCAGAAACATTTCCCGAGCTTCTTTCCAATTTCCCTTAAGAGCTTGATGTGTCATAGCCGAAACCTCGTGCGGCATGATATTTGAAAGAACCGAAATGACGCCGTGCCCGCCAACACTCATAATGGGAAGTGTCAGCGTATCATCGCCCCCGAGATAGATAAACTTCTCGCCGCAATTGACGATATTTTGCGTCACTTGTTCAAGGTTTCCGGTCGCCTCTTTGACGCCAACGATATTCGGATGATCCGCGAGTATCTTAAGCGTCTCCGGCGTTACATTCACTCCGGTTCGGCCCGGAATGTTATACACAATAACAGGAAGCCCGGCATCAGCGACTTTCGTGAAGTAATCAATAAGTCCCGCTTGAGTCGGCTTATTGTAATACGGCGCAACCACAAGGCATCCGTCTGCGCCAGCATCTTTTGCATGCTCGGTGAGGTCAATAGCCTCTTCGGTGCTGTTTGATCCAGTACCGGCGACAACGGGCACGGAATCTGTAAATGAATCCCTGGCTTCACTAAGCACAATTTTAAGAATCCGATGCTGTTCCTCATGAGAAAGAGTCGGGCTCTCTCCAGTCGTTCCGCATGACACGAGAAAGTCAATGCCGAATATTATCTG
>JAKEFN010000095.1 GCA_022616085.1 bacterium | reverse complement strand
GGGCTGTTCCGTCCAGCCGTTACCGCATGACCGCATAGGTGAACAAAACTCCGTACCGCTGGCACCAAATCACAGCCGTGTCGTATCCCCGGAACGGTTCGGGGATTTCATAGTTCTGGTTGCCGCTCGTGCCTTTTAGTCTGCCGAGGCTGATGTATTTATCAAGACTCTTGATGTCGCTGGTCGGAGTTTTCGATTCGGACAAATACACAAACAGGTCGGGCCCGCTTACCACGCTGAAATTTTCAAGCCGGAGATAACGCCTTCCCCCGTCTTCGATTATTCTGGCCGTTCCCGATCCTTTGTGGATGAAATCAACTTCGCCGAATTCGCCTTGCGCCACGGTAACGGGAGTTCGCGCTGGAACCGGCGAAAGACCGGGCGCTCGGGATGTCGCCGGCAAAGGTTCCTGAACATCATGCCTTACGAAATAAGTATACAGGCCGGTGAAATACACCAAACCGGCAAAAACCGCGAGACCGCCCAGAAAGATTAGGTATTTCTTTTTCATTACCCGTTTCTTTTTCCGGTCTTTCTCTCGGCCAGCATGCGCCACTTCTTCTCAAGTCGTTTTTTGGTCTTGCGAGGACGAGACCTCTTTTTGGTACTGCTCAACGCGCCGCGTCTTTTTGCCATGGTAATAATTATTATTTATCTCGCTTCAACGATTAGGCCTATAAAACTCCCGACACAAGAATCGCAAGCAGAACGATCGTGATAACCGCAAAACTCGCAACCGTGCCCAGGAAAAGCCTGACCGCCTCATTTTTATTGTTATCAAAGTAAAGCTGAAACGGCCGATACAGAAAAAGATGACCCATCACCGCCGCGGACAACGTGAAGAGGGAGATCATCGCGATCGGGGCAATAATCGAATCCCCCTTCGCCTCGGCGGCGATCCTGGGCCCATAAAACATTATGGCCGCGACCAAACCGATATACACCACCGCCGACAGCGCGTTGAGAAAGGGGTTTTTCGTCATGGTCTTAATTTAATCACTTTAAGAATAAAAAG
>JAKEFN010000094.1 GCA_022616085.1 bacterium | reverse complement strand
TCCGCCGTAGGCGGAAAGGGTTTTGAAAAATTTGATAGCGCGATTTTGGCTTCCGCAAAATCGCTCCTTAGTTTAGAAAACGAAAACGTTTCGATTGGTGACCCCACGGGGAATCGAACCCCGATTTACGCCGTGAAAGGGCGCTGTCCTAGCCGTTAGACGATGGGGCCTTAAACAGCAAAAATATAGCATGTTCTTTAGTAAAAAGCGAGATGATGGTTGAAAAAATAAATCATTCTTGTTACTTTTGAAGTCGGCGAGCTTAAAGGAGTTCTTATGAAAAACTTGTTACTGATTGTTATTTTATGCGTCGCGGCGCCTTCGTTTGCCGCATCGGATATCGAGCAATATGACGTGCCGGGGATGACAACCCCGCGATCCGAGCGGATGCCGCGAAAATCAGAACGCGAGCGTTCGCACAATCCGACATACGAACAAATGTGCAGGGACGTATGCGATCAAATCAATGCCTCCGGCATGGAGGCTCTGTCAGTCACCATCGGCGGAAAGCCGTGCGACTGCGAAACACACTAAAAGCAAAAACGCCGGAATGTCCGGCGTTTTTTCTTGCAAACCTCTAATGCATCACCCGCTCTACTTGATACGGGAGCGGGGGTATGGCGATGGGATAACCTCCCATTTCGTTTACGAGAACGATATGATGTTCTCGCATGAGAGCGAACACGATCTCCACGACAATATCATATGCCATGGAAATATGTGTCTCATCAGTGAAGTCAGCGCTGAAGCCGGGGATCTTCCCGTTTGACGCCGCACTGCTCTCACACTCCACTGGAAACGCGAACCCGTGGGTCTGCTCCCACGCTTCCAGTACATGGCTATAAATCTTATTAACATTTTCCCAACTAAGATCGGGAAAGCCAAAATGAAGCGACTTCATGACAGTCCTCCTATCAAAAATCAGACCGAAAAAAAACTCAAACGCCACACGATTCGTTCACCATCTTCAACCCGAGTCACATAATGACTGTTTTTCCACGGGTTAAAGACAATGAATCGCCCGAAACGTAAAACCCGATCACAGACGAAATCTCCGCCTCGGGCGGGATACCTCCGTATGAAGTTCAGATGATATCCATTTCCTTCC
>JAKEFN010000012.1 GCA_022616085.1 bacterium | reverse complement strand
GCGGCATATTCAAGAATCTGCCCGATGTTGAGGTCGTCCGAATTGGTCATCGTCATGCCGAAAAGGTCGGCGGAAATGGGAACGCCGGCCGGAGCAAACTCGCCATGAAGATATGAGAAAAAATCGCGGAGCACGTCCGCCTTCCCGGTGTTCGGATTACCGATAAGCCTCTCTTGGCTCACGGGATAATAAATATCTTTCATATTGCCGTCCGATGGATAGCGGATGTAGTCGAAATTAAGCTCGTCAAAACCGATTTCGTGCGCCTCATGCGCAAGCGCCGCGATATAATGCCAAAACTCTTCCGCTCCGACATCGACAAACGAAAGTCCTTTGTAGTCTTTCCACGTGCTCCGATCGCTTGCTTTTTGGACTGATAATTCAGGATGCAGCTTCGTGTAATGCGGATCTTGGAAGACCGTGATGCGCCCGATAACATAGACTCCTTCGTTGTGGAGCGAACCGATATACTCTTTCATGTCCCGTGCCGCACATTCCGCGGTCTCATACGCTCCGAGAAGTTCAGGATTTTTTGGCTTAAATGCAATTTTCCCCGTGTAGTCTTTTATATCTATAACCACGGCATTTATTTCGGTCTTTTTAATAAGATCAAGAAAATGCGCCCGAAACGACGGCGTCCCCGCCGCGCACTGGCTCATATAAAGCGCTTTCACCGGCTCGGGAGTCGGTATATGCGTTACGGCAAAAGGCGGCGGCTTAGATTCTTTCCGGACTGGTCTTTCTTCACCTGCCGTTGATGTCGCGGACGATAGTGCCTCCATAAAGGAAGGCGAAATATACGAATCGGTCGCGAGAAACGCCCCGCCCGCAGAAGCAAGCAGAATGCCGCCCGCGCCCAAAAAAGAAAAAAGTGCGATCATCCCGCGATATTTTTTTTTGTTATGTATTTCTTCCATTGCGCGTATTCTTAACTCTAAAGCAAAACAAAGCGTTTCGCAATTAGAGCATGTTCGAAAACCATCTTTGAATCTGCTGTTATCGGTTTGACAAAAAAAGGAGGGGCGTTAAGGTAATGACAGACGAACCGCCAAAAGGAGTTCTCATGAAACCGATCTTCTTGAAAGACGAAAAATCGATCGGAGAGAAGCTGAAGCGCAATATAGTCCACCCGATACGTCTTTTTCGGCTTCGCGATCTCGGGGTTGATCAGAAAAAATTCATCCGTGAACTCGCGCCGACCTTCAGCGTGCTTGCGTGGGATTATTACGATGTCCGCAAAAAGCAGATTGATTTCCTTCTCGCTTGTTATCCGGACGAACGCCAATCTCTTGAAGAATTCCGAGCTCTCTATTATGCGGAAAAAACGCCGCTTGAAGAAGTCGGGCGGCTTATCGCGAAACTCTCGCGCGCAGACCGATGGGCGTTCGAGCGCATCAAACCGCATCGGAAACGGTCATTCAGGCAGTTTCTTCTCACGCTCAAAAAAAGAGAGTGGGATATACGAAAACTGCACGCGACCGTTTTTTCCCAAAATGCATATGCCGAGAAAGGCGATTTTCGCGCAATGAAAAGACGGTTCAACCGGATGTCCGACCTCGTTGCCGATAACAGAGAATTTCGAGTATTTCTGAAGTGCATTGCCGAAATAGTCCGAGACATTCGGCCGGATGCACGGAAGCTTCTGATAAAAACGCACCAGACAAGCATCTTTGCAGATGCCGACTCGACCGGGGACAATGCGCCCGAAGGAATTCACCAAGACGGCGCAGACTACATTGTCTCCGCGCTCGTCGTGGAGCGAGACGGGATAACCGGCGGAGAGAGTATAATCTACGGCGATCCGGCCGGAAAACACGTATATTTTAAAAAAATCCTTCAGCTCGGGGAAGGCATTTTCCAAGCCGATAAGGATTCACCCCTCTGGCATGACGTAACCCCGATTTACGAAAATCCCGATACGTCGCCGGCATATGGAAAGAGGAGCACTTTCGGGCTTGATATCAGTATAACCAAAGAAATGTGAACGCCCCGCGGCCAAAAACCGCCGGGCTTTTTTCATTAACGACAAATAGACAGTCT
>JAKEFN010000093.1 GCA_022616085.1 bacterium | reverse complement strand
TCGGCATTGCCGGAACCGATGACGATCGGGTGTTTATACGCGCCAAGTTCAAGCTTGGGTAATTTTTCTTTTTGAAAAAGCTCAAGCGCCCCCAAGACGGCTACATCCAAATCCGGAATGTTCTTGAGGTCGAATACGGCGAGCGTGTTCATGTTTGTATCTTTCATACTGTTATGTATTAAATTTTTTTATCAATTCCAATATTTCTTTCCGCTTCGAGAACATTGTTTCCTCATCAGCCGCCTCCAAAACAAATTTCAGCGCGTCTTCGGTTATGCTTTCCGCGACCGTAAACCAATAGGTCGGAAATTCGGCGTGAAAGCCGTCAAAAGTATCGGTAAGAAGCGGGTTCATTTCCGTGTAAGTTTTTTCAATCAGAGCAAGCGTCCCCTCTTTGTCTGTAACGGCAATAAGCTCTTCTTCCGTCTGTTTATACTTGTCGAACTCCGCCACAAGCTCGGAAAATTTTTTCCCTTCATTTTCCGGTCTTGCGTATTCTTCAAGAATCCGCAAGAAAGCGAGAACTCCGGAATCGGCGTAATAGTTTTCTTTGAAGTAAAAATGCGCCGAGAGCTCGCACGCGAAGAGCGCGTCTTCTTTTCTCATGGTCTTTTTTATGAAAGAATGACCTACTTTCGCGCGAATCGGCGTCCCGCCGTACTTTCGTATCGTTTCAAGAAAACTCTTGCCCGTGAAATTGGTATACGCTATTTTCGTCCCTTTCATTTTTTCATTTTGCAAAATATGTTTCGCGATAAGAGCTCCGATGAGAGAACTGTTCATGGCTTTGCCTTGTTCATCAAAAAAAGCGACTCGGTCAACATCCCCGTCAAACGCGACACCGAAATCGGGGCGCGCTTTTTTTATCTCCGCTTTTATCGGCCATTGGTTTTCCTCCAAAGTCGGATTGGAATCTCTGTTGGGAAAACTCCCATCAAGCCCGAAAAAAAGCGGGTGCATTTCGATGGGGTATCCTCCGCAAATAATCGGCGCGAGAACTGTTGCCATACCGTTTCCGGCATCAATCACCACGCTGATTTTTCGTTTTGACGGTATGTTCACGAGCGATTGCAGATATTTTTTATACTCTTTCAAAATCGCTTTCTTTTTTATTGTTCCCGTCTTTTTCGGTTTCGGAAATTTATTTTCCAGAACCAAAGTTTTGATTTTGTCCAATCCGTCCGTGTCGGTGAGCGGAATGGCTCCGCTTTTGACGAGTTTCAATCCGTTAAATTCTTTCGGATTATGCGATGCGGTAATCATAACACCGTACTTGGCGTATGTTCCGGAAGAAAAATATACCGCCGGAGTATCCGCCAAGCCGATATCAATAACATTCGCGCCCTGCGCTTTCGCGCCGCGCACAAACGCGTTCCGAAGAGACGGGGAAGACAAGCGCATATCACGCCCCACAATCACTTCTTTCAATCCGTAGAGCGCGACAAAAGCCCGCGCCGTACGATAAGCGACCTCTTCGTTTATCTCCGTTGGATATATGCCTCGTATATCCGCGGGCTTGAACGCTTTTTCAAAATTGAGCGGCAACACTCCTTTTTTAATTTTTTCTTTCACGCTCATTATTTTTGTATGAGATTATTCCAATCAGCGGCGAATCGTTCTATTCCCTTGTCGGTCAACTCGTGCCGATAGTTATAGTCCGTCCATGGGCGATTCAAATCCGTTTCGTGGTACGGAATATCCTTGAGCGCGGAAGAATCATAGACAAATTCTTTTCCGGGAATCGGCTTGCCCGCTTCGCCCCACGCGGAAAGTATTTTGAGCGGAGCGGTAATAATGTCCGCGCCGAGCGCGAGCGACTGCATAAAATGCTCAATTGAACGAATGCTCGCCGAAAGCACTTCTGCGTGTCCGTCTCCTTTTTCGTACATTTTGACAATGTTCGCTATGAGCGCCATACCGTTCTCTCCGATGTCATCGAGCCGCCCGACGAATGGCGACACGAACACATCGCCCGCTTCCGCCCCGCGCGTCGCGGCATACACCGCCGCCGCTTGACCATCGGTAAAACAAAGCGTCATATTTACACGCATTTTCGCTTGTATCGACTTCTCTGCCGCGTCAAGACCGGCTGAAAGAATGGGATATTTCACATGAGCGTTCGGAATCCATGAGAACATTTCTTTTCCTTGCTCAAACATTTTTTCCGCGGATGTCGTTTGGTCGGCATACACCTCCACAGACACGGATCCATCCGGAATAAGCCGCGAAATTTCGCCGACAATATCACGGTATCGTTCGTACACTTCTTTTTCCGTCAATTTTTTTCCGCTCGCGAGATATTTTTGAATATCCGGATTTTTCGCTACGAGCGTCGGATTCGTGGTTTGCCCGTCTAAAAATCCGAGCAGTCGGATTGCCTCTTTTGTTTCTTGCGGATCTCCGCTATCCAAGAATATTTTTGTTTTCATATTGTGCGGTTTCATATTGTTTGATGTCATACGATTTCTTTTATTTTTCTGATAATGGCTTTGGCGGATATTTCTTCATACTCCAGAAGCTCTTCTGGCTTACCACTGCGCGGCATCTTGCGCACGGCGAGCGAGTACAGTGGCGCGTGCACTTTCTCTTGTGCGAGCGCGGATGCCGCAGCCTCGGCGATGCCGCCTTCGGGGTAGTGATCTTCAACAACGATGATGGCTTTCGTCTCTCGCGCGGCTTTCAAAAGCGTCTCGCGGTCAATGGGCTTCACGCTGTACAAATCAATCACCCGCGCGGCAATGCCGTCTTTTTGCAATTCGCCGGCGGCGGCGAGCGATTCAAAAAGCGTTACGCCGGCGGCAATAATCGTAACCGCGTCATTTTTGCTTTCGCGAAGAGTCTTGCTCCCGCCGATTTGGAACTTTTCATCCGTTCCATAGAGAATCGGCGTCTCTTTCCGCGTTGTTCTTATGTACACATTGCCGTAATGTTTCGCCGCTTCTTCCATCAATCGCTCCGTTGAAATCGCGTCGGAGGGGTACAGCACCACGCTTCTCAAAACCGCGCGGAATATCGCAATGTCTTCAAGCGCCATCTGGGACGCGCCGTCTTCACCAATGGAAACGCCGACATGCGAGCCGACAAATTTTATGTTCGCATCGGAATACTGCGACATGCGGATTTGGTCAAACGCCCTCGCGAAGAACGCTCCGAATGTGGAGACGAACGGAATTTTCCCGCGACGGGAAAAACCGAGCGCGGCTCCCGCCATATTCTGTTCCGCGATGAACATTTCAAAAAATCTTTCAGGGTATGCATTGTGGAATGTTTCCGCAAAAGTGGAGTTGGATACCTCCGCGTCAAGAGAAACCAATCGCGGATATTTTGGGAGCAGGCGGACAAGCGCGTTCCCGTACGCTTTCCTCGTCGCAACCGGTTTGTCTTTTGGATACTCCGGCGTTTCCGGCAATTTCGCGGGAAATGTCGGACGCGGCAGAGGCAATTCTTCCGGCGTTGCGATTTTCCCGCGCAACATCATATCCGTATCGCCCAATTCTTTTACGGCTTTTTCAAATTCTTCCGGTGAAAGCGCCTTGCCGTGCCATCCGTCTTTGTTTTCTATAAACGGCACACCTTTCCCTTTGAGCGTCTTCGCGACAATCATCGTCGGTTTCTCTTTCTCATTTAATGCCGTTTCAAACGCACGGATGATGTCCTCGAAAGAATGTCCGTCAATCAAGATTGCGTTCCAGCCGAACGCAGCCGCTTTCTTCGCATACGAGTCAACATCGTGTCCGTACATGGTTTCGCCCCGCTGTCCGAGCCGATTGACATCAATGATGCCAATGAGATTGTTGAGCTTATAGTGCGCGGCGATCTGCATGCTTTCCCACACCGAACCCTCCGCCATTTCGCTGTCGCCGAGAAGAACGAACGTGTTGTACGAGAGCTTGTCCGTTTTTGCGTTCTGCGCCATACCGACTCCGATGGATAAACCCTGCCCGAGAGAACCAGTCGCGGCTTCCGTGTGCCGGAATGACGGCATCGGATGTCCTTCAAGCGCACTGCCGAATTTCCGCAATGTTTTTACTTCTTCCTCGCTCACCGCCCCCGCCGCGGCATACAGCGAATAAAAAAGCGGCGACGCGTGCCCTTTTGAAAAAATAAGGCGGTCGTTATTGTGATATTCCGGACGATCAAGATCGGCTCTGAAAAATCCGCAGAAAAAAAGCGCGGTCATTATATCCGTTGCGGACAGGGACGAAGTGGGGTGTCCCGAACCCGCTTTCGTCGTGGAAAGCAGAATGAAATAGCGGACGAGCCGCGCGAGATTTTTGAGTGGCGCTGCGTTTTTTGTGTCCATAATGTTTAAAAAATTATTTTTTGGGATTTAGTTTTTCCACCTCATACAGAGCGACCACATACAAACTCTCCGCCCAGCCGAGCGGGACATTTTCATTCGGTTTGACGGTATGGGAATAATAGAGCTCCGGAATTTTTCCGTCGGCGGTAATTACGGCGGTCGCTTTTGCGAGGTAGCCCCTCGCCCGGCCGCTCGCGCCAAGACGCGCGTGAATGATGGCGAGCCAAGAAAATCCAAAACACCATTCGGCTTCTTCCGAATATCCGTCTTTGTTGGCATTGAAATATCCGTCAAATTTGTATCGGATAACGCCATGCTTTTTTTCAAGATGATAGGAAACATTGCGTACTATCTCGCGCGCCGTTGTATCGTCCACGATTGCGTACGGATATATGAGCGAAAGTTGCGCAAGGTCGGTAAATTTTGCCGATGACTCGCGCGGCAAGAGCGCGGCAAGAGCTTTTCCCCCTTCTTCAATCGCGCGCGCCGGCACATCCATACCGCCGATGTCCCGCCACTTTTTCAATCCGGCGAGTACCGCGCCGACGGAGCTTGCGTGGACTTCCGATTTTTCTTCCCACATACCCGAGTCCGGGTCATGCCAGTACTCAACATTGCATATATAATGAATGAGCGTCTGAATAATGTCTCTGTCCGCTTCGTCGCGTATCATTGATTTTCCTTTTGCCTCAAAATCCGCGAGCTTAAAAAGTATCGCGCCGACGGCATCATGCTGTTTGTTGCCCCAAGACTCGTAAAACTCACCGAGAGTTTCCGGATTATAGCGGGCGTGAATGAATTGCCATGTTTCGTAAGGCTTGTTGTTCACCGCCCAATGTATCTTGTCCTTGTGTTTGAGAAATATGTCGAGAAGCGAATGATAGGTTTGTTGCACGACACCCCACTCGCCCGCATACTCAAAAGCAAGCGCCTCGTAGACATTGTCCCGAAGCCATATCTTGTCGTAGCCGGTGGCGACACCGCGCATGCTTGCCAAAAAAAGCCCTGACTCGGTGCGGATCTCGCGTAAATTACTCAAATGTTTTTGTACTGTTTCCATAATGACTCGATAATGACTATTTTGGTACTGCGACAAACGCGTCATAAACGCCGAGCGACTGCGGGAAGTGATGATGCATGAGCGACCGTTCGCGCGCCTGTTCCTCGGCGCGTTTGGCTATTTCCATAAGTTTTATAAATCCTTCATTCATCAGCGGGTCGTTATTTTCCCGGGAAAGCGCTAGAAGAACTTTGCGGGCTGATTCCGCTTTTACAATCGCCATCTCGCATCCGATACAAGTAACGGCAATCTCTTTGCCGCCGTACGAATACGAAGCGGCCTCGGGGATTTCTTTGTTCATTTTTGGACGCATCATGTCCGCAATTTTTGCGTCAGCGTCGCTAAAGAGTTTGCTCATGAGTTCGTCGTCTTGATGAGGTTTATTGTCCATAAAGTTTATGATGATGCGCGCCATTCCGCGCGAGTGGCGATGATATCAAATGTGTCAGAATCTTTTCTCATATGCTTTTCCGAGAAAGGTTAGCGCGATAAGTCCGCTTACGGCAAAAACGATATTAATGACGGAGAACATACGGAGCGATTCTCCAAAGTACACGAAGAGCGCGGTACCGGGGATCATGCCAACAAATGATCCGAGCGCATATTGTTTCAAGGGTATGTTCGATAT
>JAKEFN010000092.1 GCA_022616085.1 bacterium | reverse complement strand
TTCTCTACCCTTCGACTTTGTATGGCAAGACGATCAAGCTTCTTAACAAGTTTTTGCCGGAACGCACTCATATTCGGACGAAGTGCGTAGAGAATTCGCTTGACCTCTCTGCATGGGGAAAAGCGTTTACCAGAAAAACGCGTCTCGTCATATTGGAAACCCCGACCAACCCGACGCTTACCGTGTATCCGATTGATATGTTCGCGGCGCTTGCGCATAAATATGGCGCGTTTCTTCTTGTTGATAACACCGTCCCGACCGGCGCGCTCCAGAAACCGCTTGAACACGGCGCGGATTTTGCGCTGACCTCGGTAAGCAAGGGTTTTTCGTGCGGGCAGGCCTTGGGCGGCGTCCTTGTCGGCGGAAAAGATATCATGGAGCCGGTTCGTGAACTCTGGGAAGATACCCGTCCCATTATGGACGCGCGCGTTGCGGTGCATATGCACGAGGGACTCCAAACACTTCATAGCAGAATGCACAAGCATTCCGAGAATGCATTGAAGTTTGTGCGGTTTCTCCGCGATGAGCTTGAAATAAAAGCCATCAATTATCCTTTTTACGAAGGATTTCATGGTTTTGTCGTGGCGAAGGCACAAATGGTTGGAGGGGGTCCGCTTCTTTCTTTTGAGATTCCAGGCGGAAGGGAAGAAGCATTTCGTTTTATTGATTCGCTTAAGACAGTGCCGGTTTCTCCGCACATCACGGCAAATCAGACCATTATTCTTCATCCGGCATCCACGATTTACGCGAAACTTACGCCGGAACGTCGCGCACTCGCAGGCATCGGGGAAGGGCTTGTCAGAATGTCAATCGGGCGCGAAGACCCTGATCTCTTCAATTATATTTTGAAAGATTTCGCGGAAGCGTTTCATAATGTTTTCCGAAAAAAGTAATTTTGCAAAAAGCCCCGCCTTGTGAGCGGGGTTTTGATATTACCCTTGATCTTCTTTCAGTTTTTTTTCTATCCACGTGGCAAGCGCATCAATTTCTTCCCATGTGACATTCCACGGAAATGCGACGCGGATCACGTTTGGTTCCGGCGACCAGAATGCGTAGTCTTTTTGGTAATCCGGCGTGAGGTAGAACGGGACGTTCATAAATACCACATTAGTTTCAACCTGATATCGGCACGAGATTCCCGAATAATGGACATTTAGATGGTCCATGATATTTGAGAATAGTTTGGCAGCCTTGTTCATTTTTTCGGCGTTCTTCTTCCAAAGATTTCTCTCAAAGAACATCTTGTACTGGTTGGACACCGGCCAGAGTTTCGGCCCTGACTGCCCGTACATTTTTTGGGAGTATTTATATTTCTGTGCATCAGCCGGATCGCTAAACGCAAGCGCGACGCCATTTGCTCCGCCGAGCTTTGTCGTGCCTATTGTTGCGACCCATTGAGTGAAGGGTGCAAAAAAATTTTTTATGTCGCAGTCGAGCCGTACTGCCGCATTCGCTATCCGCGCGCCATCAATGAGCACAGAGCAATCGAATTCCCGGGCAATGCGCGCAATTGCGGAAAGTTCGTCCAGTGTGTACGCAAGTCCGGTTGTCGTCGGCTGTTCAATCTCGATGACTTTTATCGGCCGGAGATGTACGTCATTTTGTCTTCTGACGATTTCACGATTTAGTGTGTCCGTGTTCAGTTTTCCATTTCTTGTCTCTAACGAAACAATTTCGACGCCGAGTGCCGCCGCGGCTCCACATTCGGAGTTAATAATATGCGCTTTGTCCGAGCAGACGACGCACTCATTTCTTGCCGTAAGAAACGCCGTTGCCGACGACAGCGAGCCGGTTTCTCCGAGATTAAAAATGACTTCGGTATTCCCGCCGAGAAGCCGCTTCATTACCGCGGCCGCTTCTGGATTCGGTGAGTGTATTGCCGTGTTTTTCGGCTGATCAAAATAACACGCTCGCACTTGGGGGCACACCCCCGCCGAAAGATCGGTTTCAAACACATGTATTGTCATGCGTCTTATCCTCTTTTACCTTTTTATACGATACCTTTTTTCTCTGTTTCGTCAAGGTTTTTGCTTCATATTGTCTGCTATACTGCAGACAGAAAAGATTGCCACAGGAGGCGGAATGTGAAGATTACATCGGTATTATTTGATTTTTACGGGACGCTTTGCCGCGAGCGGTTTTATGAAAGAACGGTCAAGCAGTTTCGGCCTGATATATATGAGTGGATAGAGGAGTATATTTTTGGTGAAGACGGC
>JAKEFN010000091.1 GCA_022616085.1 bacterium | reverse complement strand
TTCAAAAAAGTCGGTTCGAACTTTCAAATTAAGGATCGAACCGTACTTTTTGAGCCACGCGGAGCGTGGCGAATCCTTGCAGAATCAGGATTTTGTGGGGGGAATGCAGAACAGACGGCGCTTCGCGCCGACCATATTTTTGGCGGAAATTTGAATTCCGAATTTTGGCGGAGGGTGAGAGATTCGAACTCTCGATGCCTTGCGGCACGCCGCCTTTCCAAGACGGTGCACTCGACCACTATGCGAACCCTCCGAGTGTATTTTTTAGCTTATCTTTCAAAATCTCTCGGCCATGCCCTGTTTTAAAATAACGCTCCGCTTCTTCAGCGTCTTTTTTATTAATATACGCTTCGTAGAAAATCAATTCAAATAGTCCGTTTCTGGAAGTGAAGCCTGACTCTCCTCTCTTATGTTCTGCAACTCTCCGTTTCAGATCGCCCGTGACGCCCTTATAAAGTTTGCCGTTATTTTTAAATCTCAAAACATAAAAATAGTACATATCTGATAAACATTAAGATATTCTACCACTCCCGCCTCTTCGGCGGGTGCGCCGATGAGGCGCAATGCGAACCCTCCGTATTTTCTCTTAATTTCTTCTCTTTTATAACCTTTCTTTAGCTTTAACTCAAGCCTTACTCGAATTTAAACAGCGAGTTACGGTAACATTTAAAAATCCATATCAAAAAGTACCTCTTTGGGTTCTGTCCCCTGGTATTTTTTTATTTATTAATACTCCGCCGCAAGGCGTTAAGCGCGCGGCGGCGATGGTTGATTGTGTTGTGCTCTTCTTCCGTGAACTCGCCGTAGAGCTTGCCATATTCGGGAACGAAAAGAAGTCCGCGAAATGGAAAACCGGGCTCGTTTTTCTTCGGACGCTCCTCTATAATAATTCCTTCAATTGCGGCGGTGGAAAGCGAGAGCGCGGTGCCGTCAAAATACGCGAGCACGAGCTTGAGCCGCGCCGTGCGGTTCTCATAGGGAACGCCCGCAAGGCGCGCAAGCGTATAATCAATCAGCTCATCGTCTGCCGCTTCATTCACGCCGTCAATCCATCGATGGCTTTTGACGCCAGGCTCGCCTCCGAGGACATCTATCTCAAGCCCCGCGTCATCGCCGAGAGCCGGAAGTCCCGTTTCCCTGAATGTCGTAACCGCCTTAATGACGGCATTTTCTCCAAACGTCGTCCCTGTTTCCTCGGGATCAAGATCGCCGAAATCCCGAAGCGAGTATAGCTCAAAGCCGCCCCAACCGGAAAGAGTCTTTTTGAATTCATCGAGTTTCCCCGGATTACGCGTTGCGATGACAATCTTTTTCATGGATGTATCCCTCGCAGAGCGGCAACGCGTTCCTCCACCGGCGGATGCGTCATAAACATTTTGTTAAAAAAACCCGCGCTTCCCTTTCGCCCGAACGGATTGGAGATAAAAAGATGCGCGGTCGCGTGATTCGCCCGCTCCATAGGACGAGAATACGAGGATATTTTCTGGAGCGCGCTTGCGAGACCGTCGGGATACCGCGTGAGAAGCGCGCCTGAGGCATCGGCGAGGAATTCACGCTTTCTTGAAATCGCGAGCTGAATCATGGTTGCGAAAAGCGGAGCCAAAATCGCGAGCACAAGGCCGACAATAAAAATGACCGTCTGCACGCGCCCATCGCGGTCCCTGCCCCCGCCGGCAACGCCATGAAACGAAAGCCTCATAAAGAAATCGGAGAGAAGCACAACGAACCCCACGAGCACAACAACAATAGTGGACAAAAGAATGTCCTTGTTTCCGATATGCGAAAGCTCGTGTCCGATAACGCCTTCAAGTTCGGTGCGGTCGAGAAGCGAAAGGAGTCCTGTCGTTACCGCAACCGCGGCATGATCTTTGTCGCGCCCTGTGGCAAACGCGTTCGGCGCGGCATCATGGATTATATAGAGCTTCGGCATGGGAAGCCCCGCGGTGATAGCAAGATTCTCCACCACATTCCAAAGTTCCCGATTCTCCTCGCGCGTAACCGGCCGCGCGCCTGACATTTTTATTACAATCTTATCTGAAAACCAGAAACTAAAAAAATTCATGAGAACGCTCAAAACCACAGCGACGTAGAGAATTATAGGAGAATCATAATACCACGAAATGGCCCAGCAGATGAGGACGATAAACGCAAAAAAGAGCCCCATAAGAAGCCACGTTTTTCTTATATTCGCGTCTTGGTGCGTGTATATTGTGGACATAGTCGCCTAAAACTTCACTTCCACCGGTTTTTTTGCGGCTTCCGCCTCACCTTCTTCGAGCTCAAAGTAATCTTTCTTGGTAAATTTAGCCGAGAACATGCCGACGACGATATTGTTCGGGAATGTTTCAATCGCGGTATTGAGATCGCGAACATTGCCGTTATAAAACCTTCGAGCGGCTTGGATTTTGTTTTCGGTATCCGAAAGCTCATTTTGAAGGTCGAGAAAATTCTGGTTCGCCTTGAGGTCGGGATACGCTTCCGAAAGCGCAAAAATCGACTTCAACGCGCCGGTGAGCATATTCTCGGCTTCCCCATGCTCTTTGACCGTCTGCGCGCTCATGGCTGCCGTGCGCGCCTGCGTTACTTTTTCGAGCGTTTCGCGTTCGTGCGACACATAGCCCTTGACCGCGTTCACAAGGTTCGGGATAAGGTCGTATCGGCGCTTGAGCTGGACATCGATGTCCGCCCATGCCTCCGCCGTCCTGTTCGCAAGCCGCACAAATTTGTTATAAATCGCGATAATAAATATCACGATGAGCGCAATAATGCCTAAAATAATATATAAAGTATTCATTAATTATTCTTAATGCTGATAAAAATGCCTTTAACTGCCATATTATAGCATACTTTGTGTAAATTTGACAAACATGTGGGCTCCTATAGCATGAAAGAAGAACGAAACATTTTGACAAAGAGGTGAACAAAAAATGAAAAACGTTTTTCTGCAGTGGCTCCTTCTCATAAGTGTGATGCTTACCTCCACTCTTATCGCCTATCGGCTTGGCTATCTCTCGTATGTCTTTGAAAATGACGCGAGCCATATCTGCGCCATCATAGCGGTAATTTTTACCGCCACCACCGCTCATTGCGGAGTTCTCGCGTGGAAATTTTCTGCGTATAGCGATGCGCTGAAAAACGCTCAAACATATGCAAAAAATGAGTATGCGCAAACCATGGCCGTCTTTAAGCACCGCTTGCAGACGAGTATGGAATTCGAGGAGCTGTGCGTAAAACTCGGACTTCTCGGAACAGTGCTCGGATTCCTTATGATGTTTACGGACATAAAAAATCCATCAACCGACCAGCTGAAATATATCCTCGCGGGTCTCGCCACGGCTCTGCTTACAACGATGGCCGGGCTTGTCGCGAGCATCTGCATATTCGCCCAAAATAAACTAATCGAAAACGGCATGGAGCTCTTCGATATCAAAAACGATAAGGTCTGGCCCGATGAATCCGCGTAAAAACTCCTCAACACTTCCATTCCTTGATGTTATCTTCAACACGCTTTTGATTGTCTCCGCGGTTACGATCGCAGCCGCGATCGTCCAAAATACCGCATCCGTGGAGACAAAAGCGCGCTATATCATCGAGATGAAGTGGGATAAGGGCTCCAAAAACGACGTAGACCTTTATGTTATGGATCCGCAAGAAAAAATCGTTTTTTTCAATCAGCCCGGAATCGGACTTATGCATCTCGAGCGCGATGACCGCGGATCAGCCAGCGACACAAAAAAACTCCCGGATGGAAGCATTATGGAATTTCTGTGGAATGACGAACATGTATATCTCCGCGGCGTTATGCCGGGTGAATATGTGGTAAACGTCCATTTGTATGAAAAGGAAGACGATGGAGATGCACCAGTGCACGTTGTTCTCCGCGAGAACGTCGAAGGCACTATCGTCACACGCATAGAAAAGGATCTGCTCCTCCGAGACAAGGGAGACGAAAAAACTGCATTTCGCTTCACGCTCGATATCGAGGGATCGATAATCAACACCAATGATCTTTTCAAGCGTATTGCCATAAAAGCAAGGGGCTATTAATGGAAACGCTCGCGATACCGATTTCCTTTATTTCATTATCGCTTATATTGCTCCTTTTCTTTATCCGCGCCAAAGGACTGCTGTTGGGAAAAATACTTCTTATCCTCCTTGTCCCGCTTTGGGCAATTCCCGTCTGGTTTTCCGTAGAATCTTATCTCGGCTGGCCAACGGAAGAACCGTTCCCAAAAAAAGTTGAGGTTCTATGGGCGTGGGCGGAAGAGCCGAGCGCTATCCAAAGCGAACCAGGCGCTGTATATTTTATTGTCGAAGATATGACGGAAAAAAAAAGAAGGGGGGCTTTGTCTTTTTTTCTCTATCCGCGATGGAAAGACGAGCCTCGAATGCACAAATTTCCTTATACGAGAGTCATGCATGAAGAGACGCAGAAAATACGCGCGGAGATTATGCGAGGGAAACGCATCATCGGTGAATTAGGAGGAGGAACATTCGATGTTTTCGGCGAATCCGGTCCTATCACCGGAAAGCGGGGGGCCGCCCAAGGTTCTTCAGAAAACATAGACGAAAATAAAAACAGATGGCAATTTTATGAAATGCCAGAGATACAGATACCCGAAAAAAAATAGTCTCAAAAAACCGGCCATAAAGCCGGTTTTTATGCATTCTTTAATTTTATTGAATTCTTCCCTTCACTTTCCGCTTCACGGCAAGGAAAATCTTCCAGAGTATCCAGAGTCCGAGCGCATAAGTCGCGATCCATATGATGAGAAGCGGGAGCTTGAGAAGAAAACGAACAAGAGCGTCAATATAGCGGGTGAGTCCGGCAATGGCATCGCGCGCCGCAAGCTGGAATTCGGTCCGCGGATTCCATGTGATGCCGAAGACTTCGACAGGGGCATCGGATGTGATTTCCACTGTAATGGAGGTCATCGCGATCTGCCGCGACAGATGATCGCGTGTCGCTTCCATCAACTCTATCTGTCCGCGGACATTCGAGAGATACGACGCGACCTGCAAAGTTTCTTCAACCGTTTCCGCGCGGTCCATAATGAGAAGGTATCGTTCTTCCTCCGCGCGCAGATTCTTCAGACGCGCTTCGATATCGACATACTGCTCCGTCACGTCAGACGCATTAATATTTTCATTCCGAACGCGGAGAGCGAGCGCTTTTATTTCTGAGATAATCTCGCCGAATCTTGCTTCGGGAACGCGGATCGTAATCGCTCCCGCCTTTACGCCTTCGGTGATCTCCCACACATTCGCGTATTCTGTATAACCGCCTTCAAGATCGGCGATGGTTTTGATCGATTCAATCGTTTCATCGGTATCCTCGGAAACAATGGAGAGATGCGCGCTCCGTATCACCTTCCGTTCAGAAGGAGAGACTACCTCTCCTTTGTATGCGGGTCCGACGGGAGACGGCGCCGGAGCGTATGATAGGACGCTATCCTCTGCCGCTATGCCGGGCGCCATGGGAGGAACCATTGATCCTCTCCCTGGCGCACCGCCCGAAACATCACCGTAATATACGCTTTCCTGCGTTTCCGGCGTCCCGTAATAAGGTTGCGGGATCGTCATTTCAACAATGGCGGCAACGATAAGAATAATTACAATTGCGACAACAATAACAAGCGGCTTTTTTGATACCGGCATCAAGCGCGACGCGAGGCTTTGGTTCTGTGCATGCGTCTCGATCGATGTTTCTATTTTTTGAGGATTGTTTTGAGCCATATTATTTCTTTATTTTATCGTGAGACATCATGCTTTTCCACTTTTTTATACAGAGGAAAATAAGCCACGCGATGATCCCGTATGTCATAACCCATACCGCAAGGATAAATATGCCCGCAATAAAGAACAAAAGCGTCCGATAATAAAGATCAAAAGCCCTCTCCGCGCGTTCCCATGTAATCGCAGGCGCTTCCCCATCCAAAGGAGACGCTCCCATATATACTGCGATCTTCCCATACGCCATCTCCTCCTGCATAAGACCGGCGCGTTCGTCGAGCTCGCGGAGAAACCGCTCTTTTTCCTCGATTCTTTCCAAAAGGCTCAAAACAAGATCTGCGTCCTCGATATCTCTGTCCAAAAGCTCATGCAAAACGTTAAGATTCTCCAGCGTATATGAGATATGCGTATCTATATGGTTTTGGACATTGCTTATATCGTTGAATATTTCATGCTCGCGAAGAACTTCGGCTCCGGGGATGTTTCTCACATCGGCGAGAGCGCTATCCAAAAATTCAACGGGAATTCTCATCGCGAGATAAGCGGCGTTTATGTCCGGAGAGGCAATTTTTGATTCCGACACGATGATATTGCCGCGATTTTTGAGAGCGATATCCCGAAGCGCCGCAACTACATCCGGCGCGTTTTCCGTTTGCACGGTAAATTGAACCGTGTGAGCGACAACCGGAAAGAAGCCGGTGGGGTTTTGGATTGTTTGAGACGGGAGCGGCGGGGGCGGGGGAAGTGGAATGGTTATGCGGTCGCCCGCATCCGAGACACTCTCTAATGATCTGCTTTCCGGCGAGAGGCTTAGAAAACTAATGGAGATAAAAAGAAAAACAAGAAGAAGCCCGAGAAAAAAAGACACGGCAATGAGCGCGTATTTGACGATATTCCCGACCGCCATAAAAAAACGGTCGATAAGAGCGGGTTCTTGCTTTTTCTTAAACATAAAAATAATTTCTTTCTCTATTGTATATATTTATCATTTGTTTTCAAAGAAAAGTTATCCACCATATAATACCTTTTAAAAAAACGGCGTCCCCGCCGTTTTTTTCGCACTTCCATCTGGAACAATTTGATTTAATACATATCCGGCATACCGCCGCCCATACCGCCCGGAACGCCGCCCTCGGATTCTTTTTTCGGCTCATCCGCGATAGCAACTTCGGTCGTAAGGAAAATAGCCGCGGCTGATGCGGCATTTTGGACACAGCTTCGCGTTACTTTTACAGGATCGATGATGCCTTCTTTAATCATGTCGTCAACCATTTTATCGCGAAGCGCATCGTAGCCGTAGTTGCCTTTCCCGTGCTTCACTTTGTCAACAACAACAGAACCGTCCTCCTTGCCCGCGTTTACCGCAATCTGCTTCAAGGGCGCTTCAAGGGCTTTGAGAAGAATATAGTAGCCCACCTTGAATTCCGATTCGAAACTTGCGTTCGGAGATTTGATTTCCTTGGTGAGAACCTGCATCGCCGCTTGAATGAGCGCGACGCCGCCCCCGGGAACAATGCCTTCCTCGATCGCGGCTTTGGTGGCATTGACCGCGTCCTCGATTTTGAGCTTCTTGTATTTCATTTCCGTTTCGGTTGCCGCGCCGACTTTGATGACAGCGACTCCTCCGGAGAGCTTTGCAATCCGCTCTTCGATCTTCTCGGTGTCGAATTTCGAATCGGTCTGTTCGATTTGCTTTTTGAGCTGAGCGACCCGATCCGCGATTTCGCTCTTGCTCCCTTTGCCGCCGACAATGGTGGTCTTCTCTTTCGTCGCAACCACTCTCTGCGCCTTGCCGAGCATTGAGGGATCCGTTTTTTCAAGCTTGACGCCCAAGTCCTCGGAGACGACTTTTCCGCCAGTAACAACCGCAATGTCGGCGAGCATATCTTTCTTCCGATCGCCGTAGCCCGGCGCCTTAACCGCGAGAATAGAGAATGCGCCGCGGAGCTTGTTCACCACAAATGTCGCAAGCGCCTCGCCCTCCACGTCATCAGCGATTATTACAAGTTCTTTTCTCCCTGCGTGCGCAAGTTTCTCAAGAAGAGGGAGTATATCGGAAAGAGTTCCGATTTTCTTGTCGGTGATGAGAATAGGAACATCGGTGTATTCCGCTTCCATGCGTTCCGCATTCGTTATCATATAAGGCGAGACGTATCCCTTATCGAACTCAAGCCCTTCGACGATTTCCGAATCAACCCCCAATGATTGCGATTCTTCCACGGTCACGACGCCGTCCTTCCCCACCTTGTCTATCGTATCGGCGATAATTTTTCCAAGCTCTTCAGACTCCGCGGAAATAGCCGCAACGCGGCGGATGTCTTCGCGCCCGCTTATCGGCTTGCTTATGGTTTTGAGCGCGTCCACAACTTGCTCCGCCGCCGTCTCAATGCCGAGGCGGACTCCCATGGCATTGACGCCCATGGATACTCTTTTGATGCCTTCATTGATCATCGCCTGCGCGAGAACAACCGCAGTCGTTGTCCCGTCTCCGGCGGCATCGTTTGTCTTTGACGCAACCTCTTTGATTATCTCCGCTCCCATATTTTCGAACTTGTCCGAAAGCGAAATATCCTTGGCGATTGAAACGCCGTCGTTCGTTATAGTCGGTCCCCCGTAGCCTTTGTCAAAAACGACATTTCTCCCGCGCGGACCTATGGTGATGCGAACTGCTCCGGCGACCTTGTCAGCGCCTCTCTTGAGCCGAATACGCGCTTCTTCATCAAATAATATTTGTTTTGCCATGGTGTTTTCGTAATTTAAAATTTTATTTAACGACCGCCAGTATCTGGCTCTCGCTCAATATATAGTATTCTTCGTCGTCGACCTTGATTTCGTCAGGACCGTATTTTGAAAAGATAACGCGGTCTCCGACCTTCACTTTTGGTTTGATAATGCGCCCTTCGTCGGTTTCGCGTCCTTCGCCGACCGCTATGACCTTCCCTTCCTGCGGACGCTCCTTGTCAACCGTATCCGGGATGATAATCCCGGTCTCGGTCCGCTTCTCCGTCTCCGCATCGGACAAAGTCTTTACGAGCACGCGATCACCCAAAGGCGTTATTTTTTGCTCTGTAGCCATAGTGTTTTTTTATAAATTTATGAATAATAATAGTGGCTCTATTATATTCAGTTTTTGGAAGTTGTCAAATTGAAGCAAAAGGTAATTGCTCACACCCATAAAAACGCATACCGTGAGCGCTTACTTTTTTTCAAATTAACAAAAACTGTTTCAAGAAACTATAAAACGCGCAAACAAACCTCGCCCTGTCAAAAATTCACAATTACTGAATCTCGCTCGAACCTTTTTTGAACGAAATCCTGATTGATGCCGCACCTGCGGCGCGGTGAGCAGGCGGGCAAAAACCAAACCACTCGGGTAGGGCGGGCAGAAAAGAGATGGGGAGGGAATGAATTTTTGCCCGCCCTCGCTTTCCGATTCCGATTTTTCCGCCGCCGCCGAATTTCGTGCCAACGAAGTTGGCGCGCGCTTATTCCTTCAATTCAGTAATTATTCCTTCGGCTCGTTTTATCCAATAATCATCTGCTTTTTTGTCGGCTAAGTCAATAAACCGCCGATACGCCTCAATCGCTTCCTCGTTACGGCCGAGAGCATGAAGGGCGTTGCCCAAACCGTTCCAAGAATAGGCATCTTTCGGATCAATGGCCACCGCCTGCCGATATGTCTCAATCGCTTCCTCGTTACGGCCGAGAGCATGAAGGGCGTTGCCCAAACCGTTCCAAGAATAGGCATCTTTCGGATCAATGGCCACCGCCTGCCAATACGCCTCAATCGCTTCCTCGTTGCGGCCGAGATCACTAAGGGCACTGCCTAAACCGTTGTAAGGGTAGGCATCTTTCGGATCAAGGGCCACCGCTTGCCGATACGCCTCAATCGCTTCCTCGTTGCGGCCGAGATCACTAAGGGCGGCGCCCGTATTGTTTAGTATTTGTATTTGTTGGCCGTATTCCGGAGGAAACACGATAAGATAAGGATCTGAAAATTTCCCCAACTTCCCCATATTAAGCCTGTACCAAAGAGGTGGAATTTGTATTCGCATACCTCCGGGGCTCGCGCTGGGGTTTCGGGAAAAATCCACAATATCTTTAACGGTTATTTGGTTATCGCCGTCACTGGTTCCTCGCACATCACTATCCTTAATTTCTTTTCCATTAAACAAACTTCCCAACATATCGTACCAAAATATTTTCCCATCATCAGTCACAAGAACCGTGATGGAATGTTCCGGAACATCGCCAACCAAATAATTCAACCCGGCTTCTTTCATCAGCGCGCCGCCTAAAGTTGATGCTCCAACGCAATTGATGTATTGGTTTGCTACCATCTCCGCGGGATTATTTGCATCCGGATGATATGGGAAGCTTGAAACCGCACGTTGGATAATGTCGGCAATCTCTCTTTCTTTTTGGCTTATCTCCGCAGGATTTCCAGTCCGTCGAATTGCTTCAAGTTCGGTTTTAAGTTCTGGAATGCCCAGAACATCAACCAATTTTTTCTGTTCAATTTGCAAATCCGAGTCAAGTTTTTCAAAAAAACTGTTGACCGTGTTTTTCGAATCGTGTTCTCTCATTTCGGTGGTCAGTTTTTCTAACCCGCGGCGGAAGATTGCCATCTCGAACTCTCTCTTGGGAGTTTCTATCTTTTGCATCATCGCTTTTTCAATTTTTGCCAGAAATGTGCTGTGGATCGGCGCATCATTTTGCCAAGGTTTTAGTTGTGTGGCGCTTTTTTGCAATTCTCCATCTGTGCTTTTACTTTTAAGTGCAAAAGCTTTTTCGGCCACTCTAAAAAATTGCGAGAGGGTTCTTTGCCTTTCGGCCTCATACAATTCATCTTTTTTTGAAGAGTCTCTTGCAATTGCTTGCTCAACTCTTTTCTGTCGCGATGTGTACAGGGTGCCTCCGGCGAGATATCGATCTATGGTTTCGGTTTCCTCGGGTGTGAGCTTTTGTGAAGCGATATCAGCGATACCGAGCGGCGTTTCTGGTTTCTTGCCTTCTGCGAGAGATCGTCCATATTCATAAAACTCTTGAGCCAGAGCCTCTGCTACTTCTCGCCCTTCATGTACCCCCTCAAGTCGCTGTGCAATATAAATTCCAGAGTCTTGAAAGGTTTGTGCGAGTGCGTGTAATTTTCCTTTTGCCTCTGTCTGTCGTTCCGGCTTTGCGGCGAAAGTATCATGGTCTACCACTTCCATCACTCCAACCATTTCCCAAAGCTGCAAATCTTCAGGAATAAAAAGTTGTTGTTTGCCGTCGGGTCTTTTTTCTAAAATACCTT
>JAKEFN010000090.1 GCA_022616085.1 bacterium | reverse complement strand
TTTTTTCCATAGTATTTCTCATGATAGCATATTTTAACGTTTGACGGGGGTTTTTGCCAATGCTATAAACAAGGCGGGTTCCTTTGAGAGAGTGAAAGAGAAAGTGAATATCCACCCGATAATAATGTCAGTCGCGGCTGCCATCGGTTTTGGTCTGTGGCCGATACTCGCTCGTCTTACCGGCGCATCTCCAGCACTGATTGCATTTTGGGTTTCGGCGGGCATCCTTATCCCCGCATTTGCGTACATTCGCCTTACCACGAGCGTCCCATTTCACGATATGGCGAACATGACGAACTTCGCGCTCATCGGAGTCGGAATTCTGAACGGTATTTCATTCGTGTTTTATTCGGATATCATCCAAAGGCGTGACCTTGATATTTCATTATACATTCCGCTTATCGCGGTATCGGCATGTGTCGTTGCCGTTATCGGCGCATATTTTCTTGGAGAGAGATTCACGCAGGATCGTATCACCGGCCTTTGCCTTGCGACCGGCGCGATATGGTTTCTTTCAAAAAGTCCCTAATTATTGAAAAAAGCGGCATCGATATGCCGTTTTTTCGTACTCTTTTTACTCTCTATTTTACAAAAATTTTGTCTCGATACATTTGCAGTTCCTTGATTGACTCCCTGATGTCATCAAGCGCGCGGTGCACCGAGTCCTTTTCAAGGCTCTCATATACATCCGGATACCATCGCCGCGCGAGCTCTTTTATCGTTGAGACGTCAATATTCCGGTAATGAAAGAAATTCGCGAGTTTCGGCATCTCTTGAAGGAGAAAACGGCGATCTTGATGCACCGAATTGCCGCACAGAGGACTTATGCCGGAAGGCGCAAATTTTTTCACGAACGCCAATGTCTGCTCCTCCGCCTCATGTGTGGAAATATTTGATTTTCGGACCATATCCGCAAGACCCCCCTCGACGCAAAAGTTTTCTACACACCAGGCGCTCATTTTTTTGAGAACATCTTCATTTTGGTGGATGATAATGTCAGGGCCTTCGGCGATGGTGCGCAAATCTTTGTCCGTGACGATTGTGGCGATTTCTATTATCCGGTGATCCGCAAGATCAAAGCCGGTCATTTCCAAGTCTAACCAGATAAGGTTGGATTCGTTCATGATAGTTCGATTATAACATAGAGCGGCCTGATGCGTGCGCATCGGGTCGATCGTTCTGATTCTTGACGATATTTTTTTTTGTGTCTTTTTATTCTGCCGCATCCCGCTGTTTTTTCGCGGGCGCTTTGGAAACACAAGTGCTATTTTTGTTTTTGCGCTGGGCACTTATCCACACTTTTGCAAAAAATGCATGCACTCACTATACTGATTTTACATGCGCGTCCGAAGCTAAAAACAAGGATCGTCCTACCACCCGCCGGTGGGTTTTTAATTCTCAAAATTTTAACTTATGCCAGCAATACACACTATCAAAAAGAGGAACGGATCAATCGTTTTGTTTGAGCCTTCAAAAATAACCGTCGCGATGAAAAAGGCCTTTATCGCCTCCAATGTGAAGATCGCGGAGGAAGATCTTATGGCAATGACCGATGCCGTGGTTATTTCTGTCGCGGCTATATCTTTTGAGGACAATATTCCGAATGTTGAAAACGTCCAAGATGCCGTAGAGAAAGAGATTATGAAGAGGGGGCATTTTAACGTTGCAAAAGCCTATATTTTGTATCGTTTCCAGCATTCTGAAGATCGTAAAAAAGCCGTCGAAAAGAAGATTGAGCAGAAAGAGCTTCATGTCATAAAGCAAAATGGCGCGCGGGAATTGTTTTCTTTGGACAAAATTGAGAAGACGGTGCGGCATTATACTAAGGGGATCGAAGATGTCGTGGACGTCAAACGGATTGTTTCCCAGTGCAACAAAGAGGTCTATGACGAGATAAAAACGCGGGAAGTGACAAGTATGCTTATTATGGTCGCTCGCTCTCTTACGGAGTTCGACCCCGCATACGGCAAGCTTGCCGCGCGGATACTCCAAAATGAAATATATAAAGAAGTTATCGGCCGCGATCGGCTGGATTACAAGAATTTTGAAGAGGAATATCGGCAGGCGTTTATCCGGAATATCAAGCGCGGCGTGGAAATCGGGCGTCTTGACGAGCGCCTTCTTGATTTCAACTTGAAGCGTATTGCCGCAATGCTTGAACCGAGGCGCGACGACCATTTTGAATATTTGGGCATTCAGACTTTGTATGACCGTTATTTTGTAAGAGATTATGACGACGGGAATCGCGTTTTGGAAACTCCCCAGATGTTTTGGATGCGGGTTGCGCTCGGATCGGCTTTGCCGGAAGACGCCAAAGACCGCGAGATGTGGGCACAGAAGTTTTACGAAATCATGTCGGGCTTCCTCTATACGCCGTCTACTCCGACATTGTTCCATGCCGGAACGCCCAAACCCCAGCTTTCGTCGTGCTATTTGAATACCGTCCCCGACTCGCTCGATGGCATATTTAAGACGTATGCCGATAACGCCCAGCTTTCGAAATGGTCTGGCGGGATCGGCACGGACTGGACACCGGTGCGGGGCACAGGGTCCTTTATCAAAGGCACCGGCGTTGAAAGTCAGGGCGTTGTTCCGTTCCTTAAGATCGCAAACGACGTAACGGTCGCCATTAACAGAAGCGGACGGCGGCGCGGGGCCGCATGCGTGTATCTTGAGACGTGGCATTACGACATTGTTGATTTTTTGGAATTGCGCAAAAATACGGGCGATGAACGGCGAAGAACGCATGATATGGATACGGCGAATTGGATACCCGATCTTTTTATGAAACGGGTGCGAGACGAGGGGGACTGGACGCTTTTCAGCCCAGAGGAAGTTCCCGATCTCCACGACACATATGGCAAAGAGTTTGAGAAAAAATATGTTGCATACGAGCGCATGGCGCGCGCCGGCAAAATCAAGCTCTGGAAGCGCATGCCCGCGAGCGACCTTTGGAAAAAAATGCTTGCTATGCTTTTTGAGACCGGACACCCCTGGATTACATTCAAGGATCCTTCGAATATCCGTTCTCCGCAGGATCACGCGGGCGTGGTGCATTCTTCCAACCTATGCACCGAAATAACGCTTAACACGGCGCCAAACGAGACGGCGGTGTGCAATTTAGGATCCCTCAACTTTGCTAAGTTTGTGAGGCACGGGGCTTTTGACAAAGAATTAGTGGGAAAAGTTGCAGAGATCTCCATGAGGATGCTTGATAATGTGATAGATATTAATTTTTACCCTACAAAAGACGCGGAACGATCCAATATGCGCCATCGTCCGGTCGGGCTCGGAATCAGAGGGTTCCACGACGCGCTCTATCTTCTTGATATCGATTTTGATTCCGATGAATGCGTCCGTTTTGCGGATGAGAGTATGGAGGCGGTCTCATATCACGCCATTCTTTCTTCGTCAAAGCTCGCAAAAGAGCGCGGCGCCTACAAATCCTACAAGGGGTCGAAATGGGATCGAGGCATATTTCCGCAGGATACGCTTGATCTTCTCGAGCTTGAACGTGGCGTGTCGATCCCCGTTTCTCGGGGCGGCATGCTTGACTGGAAGCCCGTCCGAGAGCACGTCAGGGAATATGGCATGAGAAATTCGAATTGTCTCGCCATTGCGCCCACCGCGACAACGGCGAATATTGTCGGGTGCGTGCCTACCATCGAGCCGATTTATAAGAATATGTATGTCAAATCAAATCAGGCGGGCGATTTTGTTGTTGTGAACAAATATTTGATCGAGGAGTTGAAAGCGCATAATCTTTGGAACGAGAAACTTCTTGAAAAGATAAAGTATCATGACGGAAGCATTCAGAGTATTTCGGAAATTCCGGAAGACATCCGCTCTCGTTTCAAAGAAGTGTTTGAAATAGACCAAAAATGGCTTATAAAATCGGCGGCGCGGCGCGGCAAATGGATAGACCAGAGCCAGTCTCTTAATATGTTTTTCAGCGGCACATCAGGACGCGAGCTTTCTGAAGTGTATTTTTACGCGTGGGAGATGGGACTCAAGACCACTTATTATCTCCGGACCCTTGGAGCGTCTCAAGTTGAGAAATCGACGATACGCATTTCGGAGCATGGCGAAACGCACACGCGCAAGTCTTTTGTTATGCGCGGGCAATCCGCGGAAGCGATTGTATCCGTATCAGCTCCCGAACCGGTATATGCCGCAAAAGCCGCAGCCGCGGAAACGGAAAAAGAAGGAAAAATGATCTGTGAATCCTGCGAAGGGTAATACAAATTCAAAAATCAAATATCAAAAATCAAAATTATAGTGTAAACTTAGAAAGTGATACGGCTCGCGCCAATGTTGTCATTTTGATTTTTGATATTTGATTTTTGAATTCATTATGAAATTCCAATACAAAGCACGAAGCGAATCAGGAGAGGAAACGGAAGGCGTCATAGATGCGGCGACAAAAATTGATCTCGGCAAAGAACTCAAGGCCGAAGGAAAAACGCTCGTCTACGCGAACCCGTATGTGGAGAAAAAATTTTCTCTCGATTTTCGGCGTCTGAATGAAATATTTTCGAGCGTTTCTCTCCACGAGAAGATCACTTTTGCAAAAAATTTAAGCGCTATGGTGCAGGCGGGGCTTCCTCTCGCGCGCGCTCTCGAAACGCTCGGCCGTCAGACGAAAAATCCGAAATTCAAGCGCATCCTCACCGCCATGACAGAAGGCATCAAGCGCGGAGATTCTTTAAGTGCGGGGCTTGCCGAATACCCTGATGTTTTCCCGCCTATTTTTGTTGCGGTCGTGCGCGTGGGAGAAGAGTCCGGCGGGCTTACGGATTCGCTCAATACAGTGGGCGAACAGCTTGAGAAGACATACGAACTTCGAAAAAAAGTCCGAGGCGCCATGATTTATCCCATGATCGTTATTTTTGCGATGATTATTATCGGCGCGCTCATGCTTGTTTATGTTGTGCCGACTCTGACGTCTGTATTTGAAGAGCTTGCGGTGGATCTTCCCGCAAGCACGCAATTTATTATCGGCGCCAGCAAATTTCTTGTCGAGAATACGATTTCCGCGCTCGGGATTTTTATCGCGATTATCGCGGGCTTTGTCTTATTTCGGAAGACCCGCTTTGGAAAGCGGAGTTTTGATTTTTTGTTTTTACATGCGCCTATTTTCTCCAAACTCGTCAAAAGGACGAACACCGCTTATACAGCCCGCACTGTCTCGTCGCTCCTTGCCGCAGGCATTGATATTGTCGAGGCGCTTACGATTACACGGGACGTGCTCCAGAACAGTTTTTATAAAAACGTCATGACCTCTGCCATAGAACGGGTGCAGAAAGGAGAGACTCTTTCATCCATACTTACGCAATACGAGCATCTCTACGAACCTCTCGCCATTGAAATGGTCGAGGTTGGGGAGGAAACAGGACTTCTTTCAGACATGCTCAAAAAAGTCGCGGATTTTTATGAAGCAGAAGTGTCGGCGGCGACAAAGGATATGGCGACCGTCATCGAGCCGTTCCTCATGCTTCTCATCGGCGGGGGAGTCGGTTTTTTTGCCGTTTCCATGATTAGCCCTATGTATTCGCTTACCTCCAATATTTAGAGCTTGTGAAAAAACTATTGACCTAGCGAGAATTCATGGTGCGAGGCGAAAATGCGGCGAGGAAAGCGAAGAATATTGTTGATATTTTGAGTCTTTCCGAGCCGCCGTTTGCAGCCCGCAACAT